>NZ_JBQPTH010000009.1:0-108945 GCF_052220245.1 Geobacillus sp. BK01 | reverse complement strand
TTCCCGAACATTGGACAACGTGGCCAAACAACTTCGTGAGCTCCGAACCGAAGCAGCGCGGTCTTTCGACCTGTCCAAAGTGTTAACGCAAGTGCGTGAACAGCTTGTCGACCGTGATCAAGTGCCGATGGAAGTGCGAGAGAAAGCCGCCGCTGCCTTAAAAGAAGCACAACTGTTAAGAGCCAATGGCCAGGAAGCGTCTGCCCGCCGTCATTTGGTTCAAGCACTCGAGGAGATGGAGCAGGCAGTTCGTGCCGAAAAACTGTCGACTGGCGGTGAAACAGCCACCCGAATTCGGCAAGTACGTGACGAAATCGCTCGTGAACCAAACGTATCAAAAGCGGTGGAATATGCCCGTCGCCAAGTAGTCGAAGCGCCGGACGTCGATCGGAGCGTGGCGGAACGAGTTGACCGCGCGTTGCGCGAGGTGGTTCAACTGCAACGCCAAGGGCGTGAAAGTGAAGCGCGGGCGCGGTTGAACCAGGCGTTGATGCAGGTCGAGCAGGAGGTTCGAGCCCCGGAGGAAGGCAATCGTGTCAGTGAGAAAGCTTCCCGAACATTGGACAACGTGGCCAAACAACTTCGTGAGCTCCGAACCGAAGCAGCGCGGTCTTTCGACCTGTCCAAAGTGTTAACGCAAGTGCGTGAACAGCTTGTCGACCGTGATCAAGTGCCGGTGGAAGTCCGAGAGAAAGCCGCCGCTGCCTTAAAAGAAGCACAACTGTTAAGAGCCAATGGCCAGGAAGCGTCTGCCCGCCGTCATTTGGTTCAAGCACTCGACGAGATGGAGCAGGCAGTTCGTGCCGAAAAACTGTCGACTGGCGGTGAAACAGCCACCCGAATTCGGCAAGTACGTGACGAAATCGCTCGTGAACCAAACGTATCAAAAGCGGTGGAATATGCCCGCCGCCAAGTAGTCGAAGCGCCGGATGTCGATCGGAATGTGGCGGAACAAGTCGACCGCGCGTTGCGCGAGGTGGTTCAACTGCAACGCCAAGGGCGTGAAAGTGAAGCGCGGGTGCGGTTGAACCAGGCGTTGATGCAGATGGAACAGGAGGTTCGCATCTCAGAGACAGGGCAGCAGCCTAAACATCAAATGTCCTATGACCCTAGAGATCTAGCGAAGCAGATTGGGGATATTCGGACTGAGGCAGCGCGGTCTTTCGACCTGTCCAAAGTGTTAACGCAAGTGCGTGAACAGCTTGTCGACCGTGATCAAGTGCCGATGGAAGTGCGAGAGAAAGCCGCTGCTGCCTTAAAAGAAGCACAACTGTTAAGAGCCAATGGCCAGGAAGCGTCTGCCCGCCGCCATTTGGTTCAAGCACTCGACGAGATGGAGCAAGCAGTTCGTACCGAAAAACTGTCGACTAACAGTGAAACAGCCGCCCGAATCCAGCAAGTACGTGACCAAATCGCCCGTGAACCAAACGTATCAAAAGCGGTGGAATATGCCCGCCGCCAAGTAGTCGAAGCGCCGGATGTCGATCGGAATGTGGCGGAACGAGTTGACCGCACGTTGCGCGAGGTGGTTCAACTGCAGCGCCAAGGGCGTGAAAGTGAAGCGCGGGCGCGGTTGAACCAGGCGTTGGAGGAGACCGTGCAGGCCGTTCATACCGAAAAATCATCAAGTAGCGGTGAAACAATTTCCCGTATTCACCAAGTACGTGACAAAATCGCTCGTGAACCAAACGTATCAAAAGCGGTGGAATATGCCCGCCGCCAAGTAGTCGAAGCGCCGGACGTCGATCGGAATGTGGCGGAACAAGTCGACCGCGCGTTGCGCGAGGTGGTTCAACTGCAACGCCAAGGGCGTGAAAGTGAAGCGCGGGTGCGGTTGAACCAGGCGTTGGAGGAGACCGTGCAGGCCGTTCATACCGAAAAATCATCAAGTAGCGGTGAAACAATTTCCCGTATTCACCAAGTACGTGACCAAATCGCCCGTGAACCAAACGTATCAAAAGCGGTGGAATATGCCCGCCGCCAAGTAGTCGAAGCGCCGGACGTCGATCGGAATGTGGCGGAACGAGTTGACCGCGCGTTGCGCGAGGTGGTTCAACTGCAGCGCCAAGGTCGTGAAGGCGAAGCGCGGGTGCGGTTGAACCAGGCGTTGATGCAGGTGGAACAGGAGGTTCGCATCCCAGAGACAGGGCAGCAGCCCAAACATCAAATGTCCTATGACCCTAGAGATCTAGCAAAGCAGATTGGGGATATTCGGACTGAGGCGGCACGGACACGGGATTTGTCCGTGGTGTTGCCGCGGATTCGCAGCCGGCTGGTCGAAGACGGCCGGGTGCCGGAAGTTGTCCGTCAGAAAGTAGAGGTGGTGCTCAAAGAAACGATTTGGCTGCAGCAAATCAACCAACATCGTCTGGCCCAAACTTATCTTGTGCGCCAGCTTGCCCAACTTGAACAAATGGCAGCTGTTGGCCATACCGTGGGCCCCACCTCCCCTGTTTCCACGGGGCAGGCGGCAAACGTACAAGAGACGGCGGACGGTGCGGTGGGGAAAGAAGCAGCGCGGACTTCTGCAGCTTCACCGCTAGAGCCGATGGAAAGCGTCATTGAACACGAACCACCACGTCACGCCCCGCTGGCAAACGTACAAGAGACAGATGCAGCACAACGAACTGGACAGATATATGAAGCGATTCGCCAGGCGATCAAACTTTTCCAACACGAGCCGATATTGGATAAAGCGTTGGATGTGGTTCAGGGGAAGATGAGAGAAGCGCTTCACTCTCAACCTCACTGGAGACAATCATGGAACGATGCGTTCGCTAAAGCTATGGAACTGAAGGAAAAAGGGCGGGAGCTCGCCGCAAGGCAAACGGTGTTGAAAACATTGAACGAGATCGAATCGTCGTTGTCTTCCACACTGAACGACCGCCCTGCCAATGTGGATGCATTATTTGACGGGGCATGGCAAGCGGGTTTGTCGTTGGAAACAAAAGACTTTCTCGTGCAAACGGTCACGAAAAAAATGGCGCAGGCGGCCCGTGATTTTCAAACAGTGAAGCGCGATGTGATGCGTCATTTGGAAACGGCGCTGCAATGGACGGAACAAGGTGGGCAAGCCGCCCGCCTGCAGGCAAGGCAGCTGTTGGAAACAGCGATCAAACAATTGGACAACACCATTTTAAAAAGTGACATCATGCTGTTTACGGATATGGTGACGGAAAAGCGGCTGATGAAAGCAAGCTCCCAGCTGGCTGAGGCGAAAAAACGGCTTCAACAAGGGGATGAGCATGGGGCGCGAACGATTGTCAAAGAGGTAAAAGACGTCCTCGCGAACATAGTGCTGAAACCGTCTGAAGCAAAAGTGAAACATTTTGTCGCTGGTTTGGGTGAACCGCAGGGGGATTTGTCAGAAACATTTTTCCGGCAAATGAACGAAGCGGCGCAACCGTTCGTTGACGGGCCGTCGGCGCGGCAATTGTTTGAAGCACTCCGCCGATTTGGCTTCATGCACGATTATGAGGCGGCTGAGTCGCTCGTGCAGAAAGATGCCAACGGGGAAGGGACGCCACAGAACATGAAGGCAATGCTTCTGCAGCTCGCGCAAAGCGGAAATGAGCCCATCGCCCGACAGGCGGAACAAGCGTTGACGAATTTGACGGGCCAGCAACTGCTAAACCGATGGGACGCTGGAGCGGGCATGCAAAGTTTGTTTTTCTCGTTGCCGTTGCTATGGCAAAACGAAGTGCGGAACGTTAACGTATATGTCAATGCCCGCCAAGATGGCGAGCGAATCGATTGGGAAAATTGTCGGCTGTATTTCTTGCTAGAGACGAAAAAGTTAGGAGATCTCGGCATTTTGCTTCAAGCCAATGAGCGCCACTTGTCAATTACGCTTCGCAATGACCGCGAAGATTTTGCCGAGAAAGCCTCCCCGTTCATCGATGCGGCGAAAAAACGGCTCGAAGAGATCGGCTATCGCGTCATATCGGTCAACGTGACGAAACTGACGAATGAAACGAAACGGCAGGAAGAGGAAAAGCGAGCGCCATCCGCTCGTTTATCTGCGCCGTTTACGGAAAGAGGGTACGATTTCACAATATGATGGCGAAATATTTCAACCAAAAAAGACGAAAGCAACTGACTGGTCCGACGGCGGCCGTCATCCGCTATGACGAATCGTCGGGCCAGTCGCCGACCGTTGTCGCCCAAGGAAGCGGGCATGTGGCGCAGAAAATCATTGAACTGGCGAAACAGCACCACGTCCCGATTCAAGAAGATCCGTTGCTCGTGCAAAACTTGCTTCAGCTTGATCTTGGCGACCGCATTCCGCCACAGCTGTACGCGGTCATTGCCGAAATTTTGATTTTGATTGAAGAAATTGAAAAAAACCGTTAAACATTGTCGATTGACCGCCGATATAAATGACAGAGAGCCAATGGGGGTGCACGGCGTTGGACTTTTTAACCGAAGAATGGATTTATCAAAAAAACCCACAACAGCTGACAGCATTGTTATATGAAGGGTTGATGGAATGTTTGGAAGAGGCCATTGCGGCCCTTGAACAAAAGAACTACTTTTTAGCCAACAAGCAGCTGCAAAAAGGAAACAACATCCTTCGCCGCCTCGGCGTCGGATTGCGCTATGACGCGGGCATTATCGCCCATCAGTTGGATGCGCTCTACAACTATATGGCAGAGCGCTTGATCGAGGCGAATATGAAAAAAGACATGAAAATTGTTCAGGAAGTGTTGCAATTAACGACTACGATCGCTGCGGCATGGAACGAGGCGCTGAAAAGCGGCGCCCCTTCCGCGCATGCGGCACAAAGGCAAAAAGCCGCAGCGTACGAACAATTCATTACATACGAGAAATCATAAGCAAAGGAGCGGATTTTCATGCGAATTAACCATAACATTCAAGCGCTCAACGCCTATCGCAATTTGGCGGCTAACCAGTCAAGCATCTCGAAAAACTTAGAGCGTCTCTCATCGGGCCTGCGCATCAACCGCGCGGCTGATGACGCGGCGGGTCTCGCCATCTCGGAAAAAATGCGCTCGCAAATTCGCGGCTTGCAAATGGCGGAACGGAACGCGCTCGATGCGATTTCGATGATCCAAACGGCGGAAGGAGCGCTCAACGAAGTCCATAGCATTCTCCAACGAATGCGGGAGTTGGCCGTGCAGGCGGCGAATGATACGAATACGTCAGAAGACCGGGAAGCGATCCAAAAAGAAATTAACCAGTTAACGTCTGAAATTAATCGGATTGCCAATGCCACCGAGTACAACACGAAAAAATTGCTCAATGAGTCTGTTTCCAACCAAGCAAGAAGCGTACAAATTGCCACAGGCAGTTTCTCAGCTGGTAGCACAGCGATCGATGGAACAAGCCTGCAGCTAAACCCAGAAAGCACGATGGTGGCTGGAGATTATAAAGTGAAAATCGAAGACGTCGCGACAAAATCACTGCAAAGCACAGGGACAGTTGCCGGCGGGGTGCAACAAATCACGCTAGACCCAACATCGAGCTTGGCCGTCGGTAGTACATACGGGGTAAAAATTGAACAACAGGACGTAAAAGTCATTACAAACAATCCGGAATCGTCATCCGCCATCGATGCGGTATCGATTGCGCCGAACTCCCCGTTATCGGATGGAACAGTGAATTTAGTGATTCGTCGCACGAATGACGTGAGCAATTTTCAAGCGGACGGAACCGGGCTCACAGGGGTACAGCTGGCAACAACAAACGCTGATTTAAACCCGTCCGACACGTTTGCGGTTAAAACAGTGAGTCAAGCGTCCGATGTCAGAAGCGGAACTGCTACAGCTGTGTATATTAACAATGTGACGATTGACCCAAGCAAGTTTTCATTAAAGGATGAGGATTTCCGTCTTGTCTATGCAGAAACATCACCGGGCCAGTTCACGGTAACATTGCAAGATAAAAACGGGAATAATTTGTCCCAAGCAGTCATCTTGGATAATAACCAACAAAACTATGAGTTTTATGATTTATCCGGCAACAAGCTCGGCGTTTCCTTTACTACGATTTCCAATATTAACGGGGCGCTATCTGGGCTATCTGGATCCAGTGAAAACGGAAAATACAACGAGTTCGATGTCGACGTAGCGTTATCTTTAGAGAAAAATGGCACGCAAATCGGAACGGCCACCATTACTCCAACGGATACGGCTGCTGGCAGCGTTGTTATTAATGACTCAGATGGGACTAGTTACACAATCAACCATGATGGATACGCTAACACGAATGTCAGTCAAACGGCAACGTTCGGCGTGCAGAGCACATTGGAATACTCGACTGATGGGACAACTTTCACCACGTTTAATGCAGGTGACAATCTTACCTTAAACGGCGGTATTTTCATCGATACAGCCGACAATATCACTGATTATACGACAGGGAATACGACGGTACAGATTGACGTTGGCACGACTTCATCGTATACAGCGACACTTGTCGATGCATCGGGTAACGCTCTGTCTGCCGCACCGACGCTCATTGTCGACAATAACGGCACGTACTCGTTTGGCAACGGTACAGGCGTTTCGTTTACAACCGGTACGTTATCGGCAGGAACACGGACGTTTACGGTAGGGGCAACGGTGACAACGAAAGCGACCTTGAGCACAAACGGTGTTGAGGTAGAGACGTTGAACAATATTACTCCCAATACGACATTGCGCTTCCATAACGGCGATCTCACCATGAACATTGGCGCGCTGACAAATGGCGAAGCTTCCTTTACGATCATGGGAGGAACGAACGACCAGTCGCTGAAAATTCAAATCGGCGCCAATGAAGGGCAAATGTTAAGCGTTGGCATTGATGATATGCGCGCGCTCGCGTTAAAACTCTCCGGCAACAGTGCCAGCAGCGCTGTTTCATTCACCAATCATTTAGGAGAAACGGTCACTGCCTACTATACGAACGCTGCTGGTGTCAACAATGGCGATGCGACAGAATACGCTCTTGACGTGACAACGCATGAAAAGGCGACAGCGGCGGTAAAAGTCTATGACTATGCCATCGCCCGGGTATCGGAACAACGGTCGAGTTTAGGGGCTATTCAAAACCGTCTTGAACATACGATCAACAACTTAAAGACAGCAGAGGAAAACTTAACCTCCTCCGAATCCCGCATCCGCGATACCGATATGGCGATGGAGATGGCCGAGTTTACGAAAAACAACATTTTGACGCAGGCGGCGCAGGCGATGCTAGCGCAATCGAACCAGCTGCCGCAAGGGATTTTGCAGCTGTTGCAAAGCTAATTTCACCGCATCGGGCGGGGCAATCACGCCTCGCCCTTTTGCTATGGTTGTGCGATAATGGAGGTAGTGAGAGGTGATGACGATGGAAGTGCAAAAAGTGACACGCGCCGGGTTGGCGAATGTAAGCCGCAAGGATGACGTCCCGATGGAATCGGTGTCCTTCACCGAAGTGATGGCGAAAACGCGCCGCGATGTCATATGGGAGCGCATCAACGACCAAGTCCGGCAAATCGAAGAACAAGGGAAAAAGCTCGCCGAGTCGCGGACGGTTGAGGATTTGCGCAAGTATAAGCAGCTCGTCAAGGCGTTTTTGGACGACGCGGTGAAAAACGGCCTCCAGCTCGAGGAGCAGCGCGGCTTCAGCCGCGGCGGGCGGGCGCGCCTTTATAAACTCGTCAAAGAAGTCGATCAAAAACTCATTGAGCTGACGAATGAAGTGTTGAAAAAAGAGCAAAAAGGGCTCGATATTTTGCGGCTCGTCGGCGAAATTCAAGGATTGATCATCAATATATACACATAACTGACTAACGAGTCAAATCGCTCTGTCTGCCGCAATCGGCCTTATGCGGCAGCATAAGGGAGTTCATTCCTTATAGGCCAAGACCGGGGAGGGGAAGATGGTGGCGGAACTGGCAAACTGCGCAAAGTGCGGGCGGTTGTTTGTCAAACATTCCATTCGGGATGTATGCGAATCGTGCTACCGGGAAGAAGAACGGCAGTTCGAACGCGTTTATGCGTTTTTGCGCAGGCGGGAAAACCGCACGGCAACGATGGCGCAAGTCGTTGATGCGACGGGGGTGGAGGAGAAGCTGATCATCAAATGGATTCGCGCGGGGCGGTTGCAACTTGTTCATTTCCCGAATCTCGGCTACCCGTGCGACTCGTGCGGGGCGATGATCCGCGAGGGGCGGCTGTGCGCCAAATGTCTCGGCCAGCTGCAAGCCGACTTGCGGCGGGCGGAGGAAGAGAAGGAAAGAGGGGCATCAAGCCCGCGGCAAACGACGTATTACACCCAGGACAAAACAAAGCGCTAAACATTTGCGCCAACGTTCCGATATAAACAATAGCACTATTTTCATCGTGCTAGACAAGCGAGGTGAACGGGATGAAGATCCATCACATCGGCCCGATGAACGTCAATCCGTACCAGCGCCAGCTTGGGAAAACGGAGCGGCTGGCGGCGGGGAAGGCGGCGGGCGATCAAGTGGAAATCTCTAAAGAGGCGAAAGAACTGCAAGAAGCGGCAAGCTGGGAACAAACTCGGCAGGCGAAACTTGAACAACTGCGGCAACAAATCGAAAACGGCACATATACAGTCGATCCGCAGGCGGTCGCGAAGCGGATGATCGACTACTACCGACACCACCGATAAAGGAAGCGGATTGCGATGACATTTGCGGCACTCATCCATCTTTTGCGGGCGCACATCGAGCTGCATGAAAGCTTGTTGGCGCTCTCGCGGCAGAAAACGGAAGTGTTGAAGAAAAACGATATCGAGGCGCTGTCGGCGCTGCTTGCCGATGAACAAAAGCATGTGTTGGCCATTCGCCAGTTGGAAGAGCGGCGGCGGCATTGGCTGAAGGAGGCGATTGGCAGCGAGGCGGTGACGGTCGCCGAATGTGAGGCGATGGCAACAGGCGAAGAGCGCAAACAGCTGCGTGAATGCCGCGAGCGGCTGAAAAAGGCGGTGGACGCGGTGGCCGAGGCAAATGAGTTAAACCGCCAACTCATTGAACAGTCGCTCCAGTTCGTCACCGCGATGATCGAGACGTTTGCCCCGACGCCGTACACTTACAGCCGCACGCAAGAATATGCACCTTCGCCTGAGCGTCCATTGTTTGAATCGAAAGCGTAAGGAGGAGAACAGATGCTCTCGACATTCCACGGCCTCGAAGCCGCCCGACGTGCCATGATGGCACAACAAGCCGCCTTGTACACGACAGGCCATAACATCGCCAACGCCAATACAGAAGGATACACGAGACAACGCGTTCAACTGCGGCCGACGCCGCCGTTCCCGACGCCGGGGCTCAACCGTCCGAACATCCCGGGCCAAATGGGGACAGGGGTGGAGGCGGCATCGGTTGAGCGGGTGCGCGAGTACTTTTTGGACGTTCAATACCGCGGCGAAAACAGCAAGCTCGGCTATTGGGAAGCGCGCGCCGACGCTGTAGCGAAAATGGAGGACATTATGAATGAGCCATCCGACAGTGGATTGGCGAAAACGATGGACCAGTTTTGGCAAGCGCTTCAAGACTTGAGCACCCATCCGGAGAACGAAGGGGCGCGCTCCGTCGTGCGCCAGCGCGGGCTGGCGGTCGCCGAGACGTTCCATTACTTGTCCAACTCGCTCGCACAAATCCGTGAGGACATCGGGGCGCAAATCGGAGTGGCGGTGACGGAAATCAACTCCCTTGTGGATCAAATTCGCGCGCTCAATGAACGGATCGCCGAAATTGAACCGAACGGCTATTTGCCGAACGACTTGTATGACGAGCGCGACCGGCTGATCGATAGATTATCAACGTTCGTCGATCTCCAAGTCGAAAAACATCCCGTCGGCGGCAACTCCCTTCCAGCGGCGGAGGGGACGTATGATGTGTATATCGTTAACGGCAATGAAAAAGTATACCTCGTGCAAGGGCGCACCGCCGCCACGTTGTCGTTCCCGGATGGCCACGATGTCGACGGCGACGGGGCGAAGGAAACGCCGCCTACCACAGGCGTAGGGAACATTGCGATCGGCGGAAATACACTCACGTTTTCCGCCCTTCCGAACGGCAAATTGCGCGGGTTGATGGAAGGTTACGGCTACCAGGCGGGAACGGACGCCGGTGGACAGCCGATCGTCAAAGGGCTGTACCCGGACATGTTAACGAACCTCGATCAACTCGCCTATACGTTCGGCACGCTCTTTAACGCCGTGCATGAACAAGGGTACGGATTGAACGGAAGCACGGGTGTTTCATTTTTCGCCGGGTTGGATCAAGTGAACGGCGCAGCGAAAACGATCAAGCTGGCCGACGCGGTGAACGACTTGGCGAACATCGCCGCCGCTACCAAGAACAACGAATCGGGGAATGGCAACAACGCCATTAACTTGGCGAACGTCCGCAGTTTGCTTTTATCCCAGCCTTCCGCCGCGCTGTTGGACGGGTTGTCCGTTGATCTTCAAGCGCTCAACCTCCCGCTTTCATCCGGAACGGTTGAAACGAATTACCAAGGCTGGATCGGCCAACTCGGGGTCGACGGCGAACAGGCGAACCGGATGAAACACAACAGCGACATTTTGCGCCAGTCGGTGGAAGAAAAGCGGCAATCGGTCAGTTCCGTGTCGCTTGATGAAGAAATGATGAACATGATCAAATTCCAACACGCCTATAACGCCGCCGCAAGGCAAATTACTGTCGTTGATGAAATGCTTGATAAAATCATCAACGGCATGGGTGTGGTCGGAAGGTAGGTGAACGGTGATGCGCATTACACAAAGCATGTTGACGAATAATATGTTGAAACAAATCACCCGGAGCTACGCGAATTTGGACCAATACCAAACGCAATTGTCGACAGGGAAAAAAATCACCCGCCCGTCCGATGACCCTGTCGTCGCGATGAAGGGCATCGCGTATCGCTCCAATTTGGCCGAAGTCGAGCAGTTCAAACGCAATTTCTCGGAAGCATACAACTGGGTGGAAAACTCCGATTCGGCGCTCGATAAGGCCACCCAGGCGCTGCAGCGCATCCGCGAGCTCACCGTGCAGGCGAGCAACGATACATACGAAGAGACGCAGCGCCAGGCGATCGCCAAAGAAGTGCGCCAGCTGACCGAGCATATCGTAACAATCGCCAATACGAAAGTCGGCGACAAATACATCTTCAACGGCGCCCATACGACCGACCCGCCCGTCACAGTGAACGCTGACGGCACGATTGATGTCTCAACGAACGACCAAGAATTGAATATCGAGTTGGCCAAAGGGATTTATATCCCGGTGAACATTCCGCCTAGTGCGGCGTTTGGCGCAGGCAGCGGGCTGTTTGCCGACTTGCAGGCCCTTGCCGCTTCATTAGAAAATCCGAACACGACGGGTGATGAACTATCGGGCTATTTGGACAAGCTTGACAGCCATATGACCAACTTGTTGGGTGTCCGCGCTGAACTCGGGGCGCGCATGAACCGGATTGAGCTGATGGAAGACCGCATCGACAGCCAACAAATCATTGCGGAAAAAATGTTGTCGGATAACGAAGACGTCGATTTGGAGAAAGTCATCACGGATTTAAAAATACAAGAAAGCGTCCACCGCGCCGCCTTGGCGGTCGGCGCGCGCGTTATCCAGCCGACATTGGTCGACTTTTTGCGTTAAACTAGCCTAACGCCCATCGAAAGGAGCGATGGCCATGCGCATTCCGCAGCTCACGATGGAAGCGACGTACGCCAAACTGGCGATCTCGACCGAACCCGCGCGGCTTGAGATCACCCAACCGCCCGCCGAGATGACGATCGAGCAGCCGCCTGCCGACATGCGCATCGACTCTGTCCCCGCGCGCTTGACGATCGACCAGTCGCAGGCATGGGCGGCAATGAACAACAAGCACGTGTTCCAACTCATTCAAGATGCGGCCGATCGCGGGCGCCAGGCGGCGCTTGACTACACCGCCCATGTCGCCGCCCAAGGCGACGAGCTCATGCGCATCGAAAACGGCGGCAATCCGCTTGCCGAGCAGGCAGCGGAAAACAGCACCAACCCGCCTTTCGAAGTGAACGTCGCCCTCGTCCCGCCGCCGTTTAGCGTCAAGGTGGACTATGAACCAGGCAGACTCACGATCGACTGGAACACCCACGTACCGCGCATAGATGTCAAGCCGCACCCGCCCGTCGTCCGCTACGAACAAGGGGCGGTGCATATCGGCTTAGCCCAGCGCCCGTCGCTTCATATTGACGTTTCCATCTAACCACGAAGTTGAGGGATGAATGAAATGAACATTGCGACAAAATACCACGGTGAACGAGATATTCGCGAGGATGAGATCATCCGCTTCCCCCACGGCCTGCCCGGGTTTGCGGAGGAAAAGCGGTTCGTCCTTCTCCCGCTTGCCGACACGCCGTTTGTCATCTTGCAGTCGGTCGACACGCCTGCGCTCGGGTTTGTTTTGATCGAACCGTTTTCGTACTTTCCCGCGTACGAAATCGAGTTGGACGAGGCAACGCTTGAGCAGCTCGGCATCGAAAGCGAGCGCGACGTCGCCTTATACGCCATCTTGACGGTCGCTGACCCGTTTGACAACACGACCGCGAACTTGCAGGCGCCTGTGGTCATCAACGCCCGAAAACGAATCGGCAAGCAGGTGATCTTAACAAACACCCCGTACAAAACGAAACATCGCCTCTTCCCGGAAAAAGTGGCGACGTAAAGGAGGCGGCTTATGCTTGTTTTAACGCGCAAACTCAAAGAAGCGATTCAAATCGGTGATGACATCGAAATCACCGTCCTCGCCATCCAAGGCGACCAAGTGAAGCTCGGCATCAACGCGCCCAAATCGATCGACATCCACCGCAAAGAAGTGTACCTCGCCATCCAAGCGGAAAACAACGCCGCCTCCCAAGCGTCGGAAACATCGCTCGCCGAACTGACCGCCAAGCTAAAACAATGGAACACCCGATAAGCGCCCAAGCGGCGCTTTTTTCGTCCCTCATCGACAAAAAATTTTCATTTTCCCTATTAAATTTCTAACAAACGCGCCGATATAAAAAATGAGCGCGGCATCCGGCGAAAGGCGGCCGACTTTCGCCCCATGCCGGCCGCTTCCACAAGGATGTGGAAGAAAAATTATTTCAAGGAGGAAGAGAGCATGAGAATCAACCACAACATCGCGGCGTTGAATACGTATCGGCAGTTGACGACCAATACGATGAACGCATCCAAATCGATTGAAAAACTTTCGTCTGGCCTCCGCATCAATCGCGCCGGCGATGACGCCGCAGGACTAGCGATTTCGGAAAAAATGCGCGGCCAAATTCGCGGGTTGGAGCAAGCGAGCCGCAACGCTCAAGACGGCATTTCGCTCATCCAAACGGCAGAAGGAGCCTTAAATGAAGTACACTCCATCCTGCAACGGATGCGCGAGTTGGCGACACAAGCGGCCAACAGCACGAATACACAAGCAGACCGCGAGCAATTGCAAAAAGAATTTAACCAATTGACGTCTGAAATCAACCGGATCGGCAATACGACGGAATTCAACACGCAAAAATTGCTGAACGGCAATGTGAGCGGCGCGAGCCCGATTAAACTGCAAATTGGGGCGAACACCAATCAGTCGTTTGACATTAAAATTTATGACATGCGTGCCCAAGCGCTTGGATTGGCTGGCACAACCGGTGGTGGGTCTGCCAGCGGTACCGGTGCAGCAACTACGGCAAACGGTACGAGCGTATCTGCCGAGCTTCAAACGGCCATTCAAAATGCGACATTTACAAGCGGCACTGCCAACCAATTGACCGATGTCAGCGCTGCAGGTACTGCTGAGTATGCGTTGAGCATTACGACATTTAGTGGTGCAACGGCAGCGATTTCGAAAATCGACATTGCGATCAACACGGTTTCGACAGAACGTGCTCGCCTTGGTTCGTACCAAAACCGTTTAGAGCATACGATCAACAATCTGGATACGTCGGCAGAAAACCTGACGGCAGCAGAATCCCGCATCCGCGATGTCGATATGGCGAAAGAGATGATGGAATTCACGAAACAAAACATTCTCACCCAAGCAGCCCAATCGATGCTGGCCCAAGCGAACCAACAGCCGCAGAGCGTGCTTCAGTTGCTGCGATAAAGGAACAGTCAAAGGCCTCTTCTCGGTCTACGGGAGAGGCCTTCCTTCCTTTTTATGAAATCATTGAGGGAATTATCCTCCTATGATTCACTTTATATTGACAAAAACCATCCGATAATAATGATAGAAGGCGTCGAAAGAATTGTCGACAAATCTCGTTTAGGAGAGTGCGAGACATGCAGCTCAACATTTTCGGACAAACGTTTGAATATCGCAATGATCGATCGGAGCTTGAGGCGATGTTGCAAAAAATCTTCGCCATGGTTGCTGAGTCGGATCGGCAATTGAGCCATCTCGTCATCGATGGCGTCGAAGTGTACGACGAGATGGAGGCTTATATGGAAGAGAGGATCGATTCCATTCGCACGATTGACGTTGTGGCGGTGACAATTGAAGAATATATACGTGATGTGTTCCAGACGATGCATTCATACTTGACGCGTGCCTTGCCAGAGATTGAGCGGATCATTGATGAATTTTATCAAACCCCTTCGGAGCATACATGGATTCGATTTGAACAAATGCTGGAAGGAATCCAATGGATTAACCAGGTCCTTTATTGGCTGGCCGAACATCCGCAACATCCGTTTGATCGTCAAGCGCTTGCCCGCATCCGGGAGACGCTGGCGGAACAATTGCGGCAATTGCTTGAGGCCGTAGAAGCGGGGGATTCGATTTTGATCGCCGACTTGATCCAGTATGAAGTCAAGCCGCTATGGAAGGACATCATCGAGCAAGTGAACGTCAATGTCGTGAACTAAACGGAGACAGCAAAGGCAGTGAACAAAGTTGAGCATCTACAGAGGAAAAAAAATCTTAATTATTGGCGGTACAGGAACGATCGGGCAACACCTCACCAAAACGCTGTTGCAGCATGAACCGAGCGTCATTCGCATTTTTAGCCGCGATGAGTATAAACAGTTTGAACTGGCGCAGCAATTTAAATATTCCCATGCGCTTCGCTATTTAATTGGTGATGTTCGCGACGAAGCGCGTGTGCTGCGGGCGATGGAAGACATTGACTACGTCTTTCATCTTGCCGCGATGAAGCATGTTCCGGCTTGTGAATACAATCCGTTTGAAGCGGTGAAAACAAACATTATCGGTACGCAAAATGTCATTCAGGCCGCTTTGAAAGCCGGAGTGAAAAAAGTGTTATTTACAAGCACGGATAAGGCCATTTCCCCAACGAACACGTACGGGGCAACCAAACTGGCGGCGGAACGGTTAATCGCGGCGACCGAATATCAAAAAGGACCGAAACAAACGATTTTCTCCGCGGTGCGGTTCGGCAATGTCATGGGTTCGCGCGGTTCGGTCATTCCGTTGTTTAAAAAACAAATTTTAGAGGATCGGGAAGTGACCGTCACCCATATGGATATGCTTCGTTACATGATGACGCCGTCGCAAGCCATTTCTCTCATCTTAAAAGCTAATGAACTGGCCGTAGGCGGAGAAGTGTTCGTGTTGAAAATGCCTGTTGTCGCCTTGAAAGATTTAGTTGAAGTCATGATTGAAGAAGTGTCAAGAAAATACCGCATTACTGAACCGATTGCCATCAAAGAAATCGGGTTGCGTCCAGGGGAAAAAATGTACGAAGAGCTCATGACAGAAGACGAAGCATATACGGCTTGGGAGACGGAAGACATGTATATCATCAGCCCTCCTTTCGGCTGGAAACCGCATGCCTATCCGGAGGAATGGAACATCTGCCCGTGTCAAAATCCGTTTCAAGGCGAGATGATTGATAAAGAAACATTGCGCCGTTGGATTTTGGCAGAAGGCTTAATATAGAGGAAACGGTGAGTGATTAGGAGATGAGCATCACGATGTTGGCAGAGAATCAACGATTTTTGCAAAACCACTATCCGGCCCTTTGGCAACAATGGAACCAAATCCAGCATGAGCAAGTGTGGCCGCAATATGAGATCATCCCATCCCATGCTGGGCTGCCGACGATTCAAGTTCATGTGGATGGACGCCCGCTGTATTTGCACAGCAAATACAATCCCGAGCAAGAAGCCGATCGTCTCGTCGAACAGCTTCAAGACAAAATCAAATCATGTGATCACTTGTTCTTTTACGGTATCGGGCTTGGATATCATATTGAAAAAATTTTATCGATGTTTCCTGATAAAGCATTCACCATTTATGAACCAAATCCATGGATCTTTTTTCGCTTTCTATCATACAAACGATTGACAGAATGGCCGATTCAGCGGCTTCGCTATCTTTATGTGGAAACGGACGAGGCTTCGCGCAGACGGTTTTTGGCCGAGTTTGCGAACGCGCTGGAGGTGAATGTGGAGCTCATTGCGCTGCCGAGTTATGAGCGCATTTTCGCCGATTCATTTCAACAATTTCTTTGCCAGTTCCGCGATATCATACAGTCGAAGCGCATCAATTTGGCAACAGAATTTGCCTTTAGCAAACGTTGGACCCTAAACAGTGTGATGAACTTGCCGACAACGTTGAGGTCGCCAAGCATTTTCAGCCGGAAAGAGCATTTTCGTTCCAAACCGGTCTTGCTCGTCGCCGCTGGTCCTTCGTTGCAGGAGGAGTATCATCACCTGCGTTATATAAAGGAAAAGGGGCTCGCTTACATTTTTGCCGTCGGATCGGCGAATCGAGCGCTCGTGGCAAAC
Organism: Geobacillus sp. BK01; assembly: GCF_052220245.1. Lineage (NCBI taxonomy): Bacteria > Bacillati > Bacillota > Bacilli > Caryophanales > Anoxybacillaceae > Geobacillus > Geobacillus sp. BK01. Next base: position 92,210 of record NZ_JBQPTH010000009.1, on the reverse strand, counting down.
GGCATTCTGCCCGACGCTGTTTGCACGTATGATCCACAGGCTCATAATTTCGCTGTGTTTTGGGACATGATTGACAAAGGGATCGACGCCAACGTGCCGATGATTTACGGAACGAGCGTCGGGTACGAAACGATTCAAAAATACAAAGGACCAAAGTTTTATGCCGTGACATCTCAAGATACGGTCACGCCGTACTATCTGGACAGCCTTGACCGCAGCGAAGTGATCGACGATGCGTTCTCCATCGCCATCATTACATTGCAAATCTTGGCGAAGCTGGAGGCGAATCCTGTCATTCTTGTCGGGCAAAATTTCGCCTTCCGCGACAATTACTATTATGCGAAGGAAATCAAACGGGGAGAAAAGCAAACCGCTGAAGTGCTCGAACATGAGCGGCATGGCTTAATGCAAGTGAAGGACGTATACGGACATCTTATCACGACGAATGAATCGCTCAACCAAATGCGGCTGTTGATGGAGCACTATATTCAGAGATATTCACAGATCGAAGTCATCAACACAACCAAGGGAGGCGCGGATATCGTTGGCGCTCCGTTTATCCCGCTGGAGACTGTGATTTCAACTCGTTTAACGGAGAAAGTTGTGGAGGAGAACTGGCATGTCAGCCGGCAATCCGATACAGCCCAAGCGGTGGAACCCAAGATCGACAACATGAATCGGGCCATGGTCGACTTTATCAAAGGATATCAAGACATTTCAGCGATGTTTGATGAATTGGCACAAGCTGCTCAACGGCGGAAAGAGGGAAAATTGCTCAAACTGTTTGCCCGCTTTGATGAGCAGTTTCGCCGCTGGACGAACAACGACTTTTTTGACATATACGTCCGGCCCATCGTCCGCGTCGACACCGAGCTATTGCAAAAAGAGGCTCACACCATCCGAGAAGAGAAAGATCCGATTGCGAAGGCGGACAAAGTCGTCCGATCTTTTCGCCGCTATTTGCATACATGCCAGCAAGTCTATAACGAAATGGCACCATTCGTGCAAATATATCTGCATCCGAAACTGACGCGAGAGGAACCTGGATGGAAGAGATACGAATGCACGTCCAGCGCATTCCACTATAGCGGCCAATGGCACAAAAAAGAAATCAAAATTCAAAAACAATCGTCAATGGAATCCGACGTGATCGGCACATATTATGAAACGAACGAACCGAATGCCACGATTAAGTTTACGTTTAAAGGGACGGCGATTCGGGTGATCGGGGCGAGGCATGCGGATGGTTCGGACCAATTGCAAATAATGATTGATGGCTATAATAGAAAGTTCTCTGTCAAAGATAGAGGAGTAGAAGGGCGATTTTCTCCGCAATTTGAGCAGGTTTTATTTCAAATATCTGGTTTGCAAGAAGGGATACACAACGTTGAGATGAAGCTCTTAGGGGATGGAACATTTATTTTCCAGAGAATAGAACTCGTAGGTTAATATTTACCGAATTTTAGGGAAAGGATTGCAAATACTCTTGCTCATAGAGCTTTAATGAGAGAAGAGGTTCAATTTGACTAATAGTGGTTGCGAAGCGGATCCAATCAATAAGAATATTGAAAATTGTGTTGAAAATTTTCATATACTGACTAAAACTGTCGATATATTAAAAGTTTTAATTTATGAAAAATTTCATAATTGGAGATTGTTTAGAACATAATTATTCAGAAAGGAAAAGGTCTATCCTATAATTTTTAGGAAAAAGCTGAAATTTGGCTCTTCACCACAAAGTGTACTTGACAAATAAAGACGATCATGATTAAGAAAATCAAAATATCTTTTCCTTATTAATACCATACGTCTCTTTGAGTAGCATTGTTATCATGTTTGTCTTTATAATTCAAGTACATCTTTTGGTGATGAACCTGAAATTTGGAGAATTTCCTTTTATTTCCTCATTTTAGAAATTTGAAAGGGCGGTATGTAAATATGAACTTAATTGATATTTTAAGAAGAAGAGATCGTAAGATAATAGTTTTTGGTACAGGTAGTGCTAGTAGAAGAATCGTACCGTTTATAAGGAGTATTAGTTATTTTATTGATAATGATTCTAGAAAATGGGGAAAGAGTTTTATGAATAAAAAGGTATATGATCCTAAAATTATATTAGGAGAGAAATTAGACGAAATATTGATAGTTGTAGCTAGTATGTTTTATGAAGAAATATCTCAACAACTTTCTAAAATGGGTTTAGAGGAAGATAAACATTTTATAAAAGGAGTTATTTTAGAAGAAGATTTAGATGAAGTCCTTAAAAGAAATTCTGCTATTATGGCTAGGATGTATGATAAAAAGGTTATTGAATCATTAAAAAAATTCGAAACTAAATTCGTACCTAACAAGCCTATATTTATTAACTCAATTCCTAAAAGTGGTACGCATCTTTTGCGTAATATAATAGCACATTTTATTGATGAAAGATATATTCATTGGAATTTTGTACACTATGAAACGCTTGATGAGGCCCAAAATGAATTATTACAGGGAGAGAAAAAGCTTTTCACTGGACATTTACCTAAAGATTTCAAAACGTCCACTTTTGCATCAAAATGTAATATGTTAACACTAATTCGTGATCCATATGATTTAGTTCTATCAACTGCCAAGTTTCTTTATTCAGAGATAATACCATGGAATAGAATAGGTCACTATATTCAAGCAAATGAGATCTCTGTTCAGGAAACAATATCTTACGTGATTTCTGGGATTCAATTAGGTAACGACGGAATTCCAAGATTAAGTGAATCATATCTAAAGTGGGGAATTCAATGGTTTGATGATGCAGTGCAAGTTATAAGATTTGAAGACCTTATATACCATATAAAAAACATTAATAATAAGGAATCAGAAATTTATTTTTTAAATATATTTAATTCTATAGGAATAGATTTGCCAAAAGATTGGAAGGATCGAGTGCTTTCAGGAGCAGATAGAAATATAAGTTTAACTTCTGCAGTTGTAAAAAATATTGATAAGTCACAGTTTAAGTTAACCGAAAATCACAAGAAAATGATTGAGGTTATAGCATCTAATCTTAGAAAAACACTAGGGTATGCATAGATTTATATATTATTAACCCGTGGTGCTAGATCAACTTGAGCCAGCATCAAAATAGTTCTTGCATAGCGGATTGCCTGTAGAATGAAAGCGTAGCCTGTCATACCAAAGGAGAATCTCCATGCAAGAACATGTTTTCTGTTCCTGCAGGTCTGATCAAAAATCAAAAGCAATAGGCTCCTATTCGAGTGTTAGTGTTCAACTAGCACCACAGGTTATATTATAATTATCGAATATCTAAAATTTTTCCTTTACAACATGTTTTGATAGGGGGACCAACAATTGGCAAATGAATTAGCGGTTATAATATGCAACTGGAATAAAAAAGACTATGTCCTTAAGTGTATAGAATCAGTAAAGAAGTCAACCTTTAAAGATTACGATTTATTTGTAGTAGATAACGCATCAACTGATGGTTCTGTAGAAGCTATTAAGCAGAAATTCGGAAATAGTGTGAATTTAATTATTAATAAAGAAAATAAGGGTGGTTCCGGAGGATTTAATAGAGGTATTAAGGAGGCTTTAAAGTACAACTACCGATATATTCAACTTCTTGATAATGATGTAATTGTGGATGAAAAAGCAATAGAAGAACTCTATAACTATATGGAAAACAATCCAAATACTGCAGTAGTAGGATCAAAGATTTATGTATTGGATGAACCTAATAAAATTCAAGAGATTGGAGCAAAAATTGACTATAAAAAATATACAATTCATTTAAATTATGCTAATCATTTAGATGTTGGAAATTTACCTGAAGTTGTAGAATGTGATTACGTTCCTGCGTGTTCGATGATGGTTAGAGTAGATGTTATACGGAAAGTAGGATTAATGGATGAGGAATATTTTTTGTATTGGGATGATATCGATTGGTGTTATCGTATGAAATTAAGAGGTTATAGAGTTGTTGCACTTAATAAATCTAAAGTTTGGCATAAGAGTGGAGTAAAAGTAAGGCAAGACACTTTTACACATTATTACTTTTTTAGAAATCGTGTTCATTTTTTTATGAAATTCCTAAATATAGAGGGTGTAAGCATTAATAATTTTGCTAGACAATTAATTAAAGACTTGGCAGAAGCAATGTATTTTGGGCATAAAAAACAACGATATAGCACTAGTAAGACAGTGCTTTATGCAATAGAGGACGCTTTAGCGAATATTAGAGGAAAAGCCCAAGATGGTAGAATTTTTGCAAAAGAACTGAAAGAAACCCCTCTCGAAAGATATGTGAAAAATATACAAAATAATATGGCACTTATTTTTTATAAAGAGGATGAAACTTATAATATAGGGGATATAGGTCCTGCAGTTTATTTGGCTTCAATAATCCGTAAGATGAATAAAAACATTGACATTACCGTGGTTCTTGATTCACCAAAGAATTATTGTGAATGGTTAAATAGCTTAAAAATAGAGGGGATAAAAGTTATTCATTATAGTGAATTTGATCGAAGTAAATTTGAACATATAGCCCAATATTTACACCATTTATCAAAGATGCATAAATATAAGGTTGAACGAGATGTCAACATATATATTGATGGTTATCAGAATTGTATTATTAATAATAATGAGGATAAAGAGTATGTAGAGAATTATACTGAATTTTTAAAGACGTTAGAAGAAACATTTCTTCCAGTTCTTTTAAATCGTTTGCGTGAAAATGCAGTAAAATTGAGAGGATATTGATCTAGTTGAATCAAGAAGATTTATCGAGGGTATCTATCCTGAAAATACCCGAACTCCAAAATGCGCAAAGTTATAGAATTCAACATAGAGGCATTTTCATCCTTCCGATGGTGACGAAATTTTTTGTCATGGGAGTCTATATATGAAAACAAAAATGGCAGTTGTTATTTGTAATTGGAATGGTAAAGATTGGTTGGTGCGATGCATAAAATCTGTGCTCAGTTCTAGTTTAGAAGGTTTTGAATTAATTGTAGTAGACAATGCATCTACAGATGGTTCTGTGGATGCGATTATAGAACAATTTGGGGATAGGATTAAAATAATTGCTAATAAAGAAAACAAGGGAGGTTCTGGCGGCTTTAACACAGGGATTCGTATTGCATTAAAAAAAGGGTATAAATATATTCACTTATTAGACAATGACGTAATTGTGGATCCTAAAGCAATAGAAGAGTTATTTTACTTTATGGAGAAGAATCCGAATGTAGCAGCAGCAGGATCAAAAATATATAGTTTTGATCAGCCTAATCAGCTTCAAGAGCTGGGAGCATCAATTAATTGGAACGAATTTAATATAAGACCTAACTACAAAGGATATATTGATGATGAAACGATACCAGAACTTATTGAGTGTGATTATGTTCCTGCATGTTCAGTAATGATTCGGACTGAAGTGATTAAAAAAGCAGGTTTAATGGATGAATCGTTTTTTATCTATTGGGATGATATTGAATGGTTTTATCGAATGAGGTTAGCCGGGTATCGGATTGTAGCTAATTCCAGATCAAAAGTATGGCATAAGATGGGGGCAGCTAATAAGACAAGTACATTTTCAACTTACTATTTTTGGCGTAATCGTATAAATTTCTTTTTAAACTATCTTGATGACGAGTTGTTGGAGAGCTTTGCTAAGCAAATTATAAAAGAAGCATTTCAGGCTGTTTATATGTGTAACTATAATAAGCAATATAATGTTGCCAAGACAATATTACTAGCTATTGAAGATGCATTAAAGGGATTGAGAGGTAAAGCTCCTGAAGGTCGCATTTTCGAACGTGAAAAAACCAATGCTTTTGATCAATTGGCTAAATTTGTGAATAATGAAAAGCGTATTGTATTAATTCCTCAGTGTGAGTTTAGAGTACTTCAATCAATTGTTGGGCAAATTGGAGAAGCGAAAATAGAAGCTATAGTTGCAAGTAATGAGGATAAAGAGTTGTTAGAGTTGCAATTTCCAACAATAAATATTCGTTCAGTTTATGAGAAGGGAACTCTCCCTTCTATTGCGGTGTATAATCATGTATTAGATGCGGATTTTACGAATGATATAGATTTATATGTAGACCAATATTTTAATGTTGTTCAATCTGAAGAAGATCGGTACTACATGGCGAACTACAAAACGATGTATCAAATTTATCAAAGTATTTATTTCCCTGTTTTAAAGCAACGCTTTTTAGACTGGAGAGAGAAAAATGGCTCTTCACCACAAAGTGTACTTGACAAATAAAGACGATCATGATTGAGAAAATCAAAACATCTTTTTCCTTTTAATACCATACGTCTCTTTGAGCAATATTGTTATCATGTTTGTCTTTAAAATTCAAGTACATCTTTTGGTGATGAATCAGAAAAATTAAGATTAGTTTTAAGGCAGGAGCAAAAATGAAAGACCAATTTCCTCTTGTCAGCATCGTTATGCTCACATGGAATCGTAAAGATGATGTGCGCGAAAGCTTGCTGCATATTCGAGAAATCGACTATGCACCGCTTGAAGTGATTGTGGTAGACAATGCTTCCCAAGATGGCACTTCGGAAATGATTGAGAAAGAGTTTCCAGATGTTCGTTTCATACGAATGTTCAAAAACATTGGGATTGAAGCATATAATATTGGATTTGAGAATGCTAAGGGGAAGTACATTGTGATTGTCGACGATGATTCTTTCCCCGCCAGACATGCGATTCGGCGAATGGTTCAAGTGTTTGAAAAAGATGAACGGCTGGGTGCAGTGGCCTTTGATGTGCGCAATTATTATCATTACGATGAGATTAAAAACGAATTAGAGGATACAGATGAGACAGAAGAAGTGAAAGCCGTAGCCAGCGACTACTTGATGTCTTTTAATGGTGCGGGCGTAGGGATTCGGAAAGATTTATTCAAAAAAATTGGATATTATCCTGAAGAATTTTTTATTTATCATAATGAAATGGATTGCGCCTTTAAAATTTGGAATGCAGGGTATCGCATTGAATTTTATTCTAACATTGTTTCTTATCACAAGTATTCGCCTAAAAATCGCGCTTCTTGGAGAGCGCCGTTCTACTACACAAGAAATGCGTTTTGGCTCGTTTGGAAGCATTATCCTATGGATATGGCGTTAAACACAACGCTTAGATTAATATATAATTGTTTTTATTATTCTATAGAGCAGAAAACGACGGTTTACTTAAAGGCGATGTGGTCAGCTTTTCGTGAAGCATACAAATTAAAAGGAAAGCGAAAGGCAGTGGATCGGGCTATCGCACAGAAACTGCGTGTCCCATTCAATCTTTCGTTTACATTCTATCGGTAACGCTTAGGAGGCCGGTGGCAAACAGGTTTTGCATCCAACTCAGCGGCTTTGATTGGGAAAAGGATACGAATATGACAAAGTTTTTTCGGTAGATCCATAATGGGCATCAGCCGCTTCATCCCACCGGCCTCTTTTAGGCGAAAAAGGAATTGAAGCATCTATGCATGGTTATTTGAGGAGTACATAGTCGGATGAAAAAACTATTAATCGTTCGGTCTGCAAGTATGCAGCAGTTAGATAACAACCTAAAGGCTATTATCAATACATTTCCTGATTACGAGTATCATATGTTGACACATGAGCACAGTGTCAAACTTGTAGAAAAATATGATGTCATCAAAAAAATCATTGTATATCCTTATAAACAATCCTTTTCAATCAAAAGACCGGTGCCTGAATTAAAAAACGAAATTTATGATGTTGTGATCATCCCTGTTTCCAATCTGACCGGAGCTGGCTTTTTTAATGTTTTTCAATTTTCATTGTCATTAAAGTCGAAAAGGCGAATAATTTGCAATCTGATTTCTGATTTATGGGACATTACTCCAGGACAAATTCGCTGGATGAGAATGAAGCATATCATGATGTCAATTGTATCTATGACTGGATCAATCATCGCTGGGCTATTGGTTGTTCTGTTCTTGCCATTCGTGTTAAAAAGGCTTGAAAAAAAAGGAGAATAGCAACATGTTTGACTATGTCGTTGTTGGTGCAGGATTTGCTGGAGCAGTCATAGCAGAACGAATTGCTACTCAATTAAACGAAAAGGTATTAGTCATTGAGAAGAGAAATCATATTGGTGGCAACGCGTATGACTATTATGATGAAAACGGAATTTTAGTCCATAAGTATGGGCCGCACATTTTCCATACTCGTTCCAGAGAAGTATGGGACTATTTGTCGCAATTTACGGATTGGCATTTATATCATCATCATGTTCTCGGTTCCATTGATGGGAAAAAGGTTCCGATTCCGTTTAATTTAAATACATTACATGAGCTGTTACCTGAATCGCTTGCCAGACCTTTGGAAGAGAAGTTAGTGAGCAAATTCGGTTATAACGTAAAAGTTCCCATTTTGAAGTTGCGTGAAACGGATGATAAGGACTTAAAGTTTTTGGCGGATTTTGTTTATGAAAAAGTGTTTCTGAACTATACGACAAAACAATGGGGAATGAAACCGGAAGAGCTAGACCCGACGGTTACTGGAAGAGTGCCGGTATATATTTCTAGGGATAACCGCTATTTTCAAGATGCTTATCAGGGAATGCCGAAAGAAGGTTATACGAAAATTTTCGAAAAGTTATTATCCCATTCTAATATTAAGCTTATGTTAAATACGGATTATAAAGAAGTAATAGACATTGACGTTAAGAATGGAAAGATCAGTTTGTTTGGGCAGGAATTTAAAGGAATATTCGTTTATACAGGGAAAATCGACGAATTTTTTAACTACGAATTTGGTGAGCTTCCTTATCGTTCTCTTCGCTTTGAATTTGAAAACATTCAAAAGGAGTTTGTGCAGCCTGTTGGTACCATCAATTATCCGAATGAATATCAATTTACGAGAATTACGGAATTTAAACATTTAACTGGCCAAGAGCATTCATCAACAACAATTGTCAAAGAATATCCTCAAGGTTACGAACGAAAGGTAAAAGGGAAGGATATTCCTTATTATCCTATTCCGAAAAAAGAAAACTTAGAGTTGTATGCCAAATATAAAGAGAGGGCGCGGCAGTTCCCGCATGTTTTCTTTGTAGGACGGTTGGCTGAATATCGCTATTATGATATGGATGCGGTTATCGCAAGGGCGCTTACCGTATTCAACAATAAAATTTCACGGTGAACTGATGAAATGAAGGACTTCGAAGCCTACATCTTCGACCTCGACGACACACTATATTGCGAGTACGATTACGTCAGATCGGGATTTTGGATGGTGGCCAATGAGTTGGCGAATCAGCGGTCAGATATGGGGGTACACAACATTTATCGAATGCTTATCGACGAATGGCAACGAAATGGACGTGGACGGGTGTTTGATGACGTATGCAAGCAGCTGGGTATTGACGCCGATATTGCCCGCCTCGTCCATCTTTATCGCAGTCATTGGCCCGATATTTCGCTATATGATGATGCGAAGGAAGTTCTGTCTCATTTCAAACAGGCAGGAAAAAAGCTCGGCATCATCACTGATGGGGATTCGACGATGCAATGGGCGAAAATCAAAGCTCTTGAACTTGAGCATTTCGTAGATAAAATCATCGTGACCGGTGATTTGGGAAGGGAACATTGGAAGCCGAGCGAGACGCCGTATCGAAAGATGGTCGAGTGTTTGGGATTGAATTTTTGCGATTGCGTATACATCGGTGATAACCCAAATAAGGATTTTATTGCTGCCAAACGCCTCGGGATGGGGACCGTGCGGATTGTTCGAGAGGTTGGCGATCATATGCGAACGAAGTTGGGGACGGAATACGAAGCGGACATAACGATTCGTTCGTTGACAGAATTGATTGACAAGCGTTGGTAGGTCGAGGAAGCTTTTTCTGCGTTTGGTGAAAGAGGTGGTTTGTATCAACGTCTTGGTGACCAGCATTTCGAAAAAGGTTCCTTTGCTTCAAGCGGTTCGACGCGCGATGAAGAAAATGGGAATATCAGGGGCCGTAATTGGCGCTGATCGGAATGGAAATTGTATTGGGAAATATTTTGTCGATGAATTCTGGCCAATGCCTTCTTTAGAGCATTTCACCGTTGAAGAATTCATTTCAATTTGTCGCAAGAAGCAGATCGACTTCATTATACCGACAAGAGACGGCGAGCTTCCGTTTTTTTCGTTCTATCGTCAAGCATTCGAAGAGAACGGTATATTTGTCATGGTGTCTGAACAACAAGCGGTTGACGTTTGTCTTGATAAGCTGCGGTTTTATGAAGTGCTCTCCGCTTATGGATTTCCGGTCGTTCCGACGACGCTTTCGTTGGCAGAACTGGATGATGGCGATTATGTTGTGAAGGAGCGTTACGGAGCGGGGGCGAGAAACATAGGGATTTGTTTAACGAAAGAGGAAGCAAATCGGCATGCCAAGAAGCTGGAGGCCCCTGTTTTTCAACCTTTTATCGCTGGGACAGAGATCAGCATCGATCTCTACATGACGCGGATGGGGCGAACGAAAGGAGCAGTAGCGCGAAAAAGGGATTACGTGGTCAATGGGGAGTCGCAAATCACTACAACGATCAGAAATGAAAAATTAGAGGGCATGTGTACCGCTGTCGCCTCCTATTTAGGGTTATACGGGCATGCAGTGATGCAGGTGATCATTGATCGTGAGGGGCAGTTTCATCTCATCGAGTGCAACCCCCGCTTTGGCGGGGCTTCGACGTTAAGCATCGAAGCGGGTTTGGACAGTTTTTATTGGTTCTTTCTTGAGGCGCAGGGGAGGAATTTGGACGATTATCCATTTCATCGTTCACCGAAAGAGAAGAGGCAAATTCGACATCCGGCCGATTTTGTGATTGATTGGTGAAGGAGGATCGACTTGAAAACGATCATCATCATTCAAGCGCGCATGGGATCGTCCCGGCTGCCGGGAAAAGTGCTCATGCCGCTGGGGGATACGGTTGTGTTGGACTATGTTGTTTCGCGGTGCCAACAAGTAAAGGAAATAGATGACGTGATTGTCGCCACGTCCACTCTGCTGCAGGATGATGCGGTTGAGTCGTGGTGCAAACAGCATCACGTTTCGTGCTTTCGCGGATCGGAGGATGATGTGCTTGCGCGCTATTATGAATGTGCAAAACCTTATCAGCCTGACTATGTGATTCGCGTGACGGCGGATTGCCCGTTTGTCGATTATGAACTGGCCAATCAAATTATTGAGGCAATGAAGGCTGAACCATCTGATATCGTGATTGTGGAAGGAAATTTACCGCGCGGTTTAGTCGTTGAAATGGTGTCGTTTTCCGCGCTCGAATACATCTACCATCATGGGAAAGAGCCGCGTCATCGCGAGCATGTGACGTATTACGCTTATGAATTCCTGGATGAATTTAAGCGTACACTTGTTCAAGCGCCGAAAGACATTTGTCAACCTCAGTTGCGCATCACATTGGATACTGAAGAAGATTATCAATTGTGCAAAGCTGTTGCGAACCATTTCAGAGGAGATCGGCTCGTTCGTTCGCATGAGGTCGTTCAGTTTTTGCTCAATCGTCCGGATGTGGCCAGGCTCAACGCCCATGTTCGGCAAAAGCCGGTGGTGTAAAATGTGTGCACGGAGGCGAAGTTATGAGTCATCAAAATAAAACGATTGTCCTTTATAATGGGCAAAGTCAGTATGGTGTGCTTCGATATTTTATTCAAGACCTCGCTGCAAGTTTTCAACAACTTGGTTTTGAAGTGAAAGTGATAGATCTTCTAGCACCTTCATGGATAGCGGAACTGGAAAGAGTTTTAAGAGAAAAAGAGGTATTTTTCTTCTTATCCATGAATGCCATGGGAATTGACATAAAGGTTGGAGATAAGTCGTTATATGACCATTTCAATATTCCGTTATTCGCCTTTTTAGTTGACCATCCTATGTATCATATAAATCGATTAAACCAAGGAGTAAAAAATCTCATTGTTTCAACTGTAGATCAAACCCATCTTTCATTTCTACGGACATTTTTGAATGGAGTATACTCCAAAGTTTTTATTCCTCATGGTTCTTCGTATCATGAGGTTTCTGTTTCAAGTAAAACAATGGAAGAGAGAAAGATCGATATTTTGTTTGTAGGAACGTTTACAAATCCAGATCACTTCCGAAAACAGTGGACAGACTGTGATAAGTATATCAGTAAATTGTTTGATGCAATTATGGAAAAATATTTGTATACTCATAATCAAACGTTAATTGATATAGCTGAGAGTGTATTTACCGATTATGGAATTGATCAGGAATATATGCATCACCTTAATTTTTGGAGTCATCTTGTGAATGTAGATTTATATATACGGAACAGAAGAAGAATGGAAGCAGTTTTGGAAACTGCCAAGTTAGATTGCAGATTTGAAGTATACGGAAATGGATGGGAAAATTTATTCACTAATCATCATTCTATAAAGTTGAATCAAGCTATTGGTTTTGGAGATGTATACGAGAAGATGAAGGACTCCAAACTTGTTTTGAATGTTTTGCCCAATTTTGTTCACGGTGGTCATGAGAGAATTTTTACGACTATGCTAAATGGATCCGTTAGTTTGACAGACAACAATCTATTTTTGGAAAGTGAATTTAAGGACGGAGAGGATCTTCTTTTGTACTCTTTTACTCGATATCCTCACGCTAAAATACAGTCATTTTTGGACAATAAAGTAACGTTGCAGAAGATTGCTGAGAATGGAAGAAAGAAAGCGATGGAAAAGCATACTTGGTTGGCAAGAGCGGAAAAAATCATTGAAACGGTGATTTATCACAAACATTTTATGTCTTGAATGGATAGAGGCGGATAGGATCATGCATATTTTATTCCGTGTCGACTCATCGTTTGCGATTGGCACCGGTCATGTGATGCGATGTTTGACATTGGCGAGGATGTTGAAAGACGCCGGTTGTGCCGTTTATTTTGCCATGAGGGCGGGCCTAGGGGATTTGTGTGATGAGGTGGAAAGAAATGGGTTTCCTGTGTTCCGGCTTGTTTACAACGGATCTGTGATACAAGAAGTGGATGCACAATGGACGATTGATGTGGTTCGACGATTCCTTCCGTCAGTAGATTGGTGCATTGTCGATCATTATGAACTTGACCATCGCTGGGAAGAAAACGTGAGAGCTTATGTCGGCCGTGTGATGGTGATCGATGATTTAGCGAACCGACCTCATCAATGTGATTTGTTGTTGGATCAAAACTATTACCGTCAGGCGAAACAGCGGTATCATAGTCTTGTGCCGCCAGGCTGCCGTCTATTGTTAGGCCCGCAATATATGTTGTTGCGGCCGGAATTTTATGAAGCCAAACAATTTGTAAGCCTTCGCGGTGGTGAAGTGCAACGGATCCTCCTATTTTTTGGCGGCAGCGATCCGACGAATGAAACAGAGAAAGCGTTGCGTGCTTTTCGAGAGTTGGATGTTGTTGATGTGGAAGTTGACGTTGTGGTAGGGAAAGCCAATTTGAATCGTTTTCGCGTGGAACAATTGTGCCGTGAAATGGACTTTCGCTACCATTGCCAAATCGATTACATTGCCGAGCTGATGGCCAAGGCGGATTTTTCGCTTGGGGCTGGCGGCGCGTCGATGTGGGAACGCTGTTTTCTCGGCCTGCCCTCGGCGGTGACGATTGTTGCAGAAAATCAAAGGCGGTCGACGGAAGACGCCGCCGCATACGGGGCTGTTTGGAATATAGGGTGGCATAGAGATGTAAAATCGTCTCATTATGCCGATATAATAGATAAGGTGATTGCTTTGCCGGAGCAACTGAAGAGTATGAGCCGCAAAGCGCTCGAACTAGCAGGGAGTGCAAAAGGGTATATCGTACATCCGGTCGTGGAGGCGCTATTGGAGGGATGATCCATTGATCAAAGATATTCAAATTGGCCATCGTCTTATTGGGCCGAATCATAAACCGTTTGTGATTGCGGAAATGTCTGGCAACCATAATCAATCGTTGGAAAGAGCGTTGGCCATCGTGGAGGCGGCAGCGCGGGCGGGTGTCGATGCGGTGAAATTGCAGACGTATACGGCGGATACCATGACGCTCGATATAGACGAAGGAGATTTTTTTATTGATGACCCTGATAACCTTTGGCAAGGGAATTCGCTTTATAAGCTCTATCAGGCAGCGTACACGCCTTGGGAATGGCATGAGCCGATTTTTCGGCGCTGTAAAGAACTGGGACTTATCGCGTTCAGTACTCCTTTTGATGAAACGGCCGTTGAGTTTTTAGAGGAACTCAATGTCCCAGCCTATAAAATCGCCTCGTTTGAAAATACGGATTTGCCTTTGATCCGCAAGGTTGCCGAGACGGGGAAACCATTGATTATTTCAACAGGAATGGCAACAGCGGAGGAGTTGGACGAAACAGTCAGAGCAGCAAGGGAAGCGGGATGCCAGGATCTGATTTTGTTAAAATGTACAAGCACCTATCCTGCGACGCCGGAGAACTCACATTTGGCCACCATTCCGCATATGAGGGAGTTGTTTCAATGTCAAGTCGGGCTGTCCGACCATACGATGGGCATTGGGGTCAGTGTCGCCGCTGTTGCGCTTGGAGCTACTGTCATTGAAAAACATTTTACCCTTTCACGCGCAGAAGGAGGGGTGGATGCAGCCTTTTCCATGGAACCGCATGAAATGGCTGACTTAGTGATTGAAACGGAACAGGCGTGGCAAAGCATCGGCGGGATTCAATATGGTCCTACGAAAGCGGAGGAAGCATCATTGAAACATCGGCGGTCGTTATACATTGTGCGCGATATGAAAGCGGGAGAAACGCTGACGAAGGAAAACGTCCGCGCAATTCGTCCTGGAAATGGATTGCCGCCGAAATATTTCGATCAGCTGCTTGGAAAAACGGTGAAGCGCGATGTGAAAAAAGGAACACCGGTGGCATGGGATTTATTATTGTAAGAGGTGAGCGAGATGAGAATACTATTGACAGGCGGTGCGGGATTTATTGGTCGTGCGGTGGCCAAACAGCTGCTTGAGGACGGTCATGATGTTTGGATTCTCGATGATCTTTCCAACGGGAGAGAAGAAAATATTGCTGAGTTTCGCCATCATCCGAATTTGCAGCAGTTCATCGTCGGGGATGTCAAAGATGAACGTTTGCTTGCGCAGCTTTTTCGTGAGCATACATATGATCTTTGTTACCATTTAGCGGCGTCGATTAATGTGCAAGATTCCATTGATGATCCAAGAACAACGTTTTACAACGATACAATTGGAACATTTTATCTCCTTGAGCAATGTCGGATGCACCGAACCAAATTGGTGTTTATGAGCACCTGTATGGTGTATGACCGTTGCTATCATGAAACGGGGATTTCCGAAACTCACCCGACAAAGCCGGCTTCGCCGTATGCCGGGGCGAAGATTGCGGCGGAAAACATGGTGCTGTCTTATTTTTACGCCTATCAACTGCCGGTTGTCATTGTCCGGCCGTTTAACACCTATGGCCCTTATCAAAAGACAAGCGGTGAAGGCGGGGTTGTCGCGATTTTTATTCGAAAGAAATTGACCGGCGAGACGCTTCAAGTTTATGGAGATGGTACACAAACACGGGATTTATTGTATGTTGATGATTGTGCGAGATTTGTTGTTCAGGCTGGTTATTCAGACAAGGTGAATGGTGAAATCTTGAACGCCGGACTAGGCAGGGACATTTCAATCAATGATTTAGCCAAGCTCATCGTGGGGGATGAAAAGCGGATTGAGCATGTTCCCCATATTCACCCACAAAGTGAGATTCAAAAGTTGCGGTGCAATTATGAGAAAGCCAAACAGCTGTTAGGTTGGGAGCCGAAAGTATCTTTTGAAGAGGGAATTCAAAAGACGGAAGAATGGATCAAAACGAGCCGCCTGATATAGTCGGGTGGCTTTTCTTTAGGATATCAAGGAGGAAATGGAGCATGAAGTTAGCGATCGATGGGGGAACTCCTGTGCGAGAATCATTTTTATCTTACGGACAGCAATGGCTTGATGAAGATGATATTGAAGCGGTGGTGGAAACATTAAGAAGCCCATTCATTACGCAAGGACCGAAAATTCAGCAGTTTGAAGAAGCAATTGCTCACTATGTCGGTGCGAAATATGCGGTGGCGTTTGCCAATGGGACGGCCGCCCTGCATGGTGCTTGCTTTGCTGCTGGCATTTCTCGGGGAGATGAAGTGATTACGACTCCCATTACTTTTGCAGCCAGCGCCAACTGCGTGCTGTATGTTGGCGGCACTCCTGTGTTTGTGGATATTGATGAAAAAACGTACAATATCGATCCAAGCCTGATTGAGAAGGCCATTACGCCTCGGACAAAAGCGATTATTGCTGTTGATTTTACAGGCCAGCCCGCTGACCTTGATCCGATTCGGGAAGTCGCCAGAAAATATGGCCTCGTCTTCATCGAAGATGCCGCTCACTCTTTAGGAGCTTGCTATAAAGGGAAAAAAGTAGGTTCGTTAGCAGATATGACGATGTTCAGCTTTCATCCTGTCAAAACGATGACGACGGGTGAGGGCGGCGTTATTGTCACTGATCATGAAGAATACTACCTTAAATTAAAACGTTTTCGTACGCATGGGATTACAACGGAGAATGTAAGAAAGAATGAAGGACCTTGGTATTATGAGATGGTGGATCTTGGCTATAATTACCGAATGACGGATTTGCAGGCAGCGCTTGGGCTCAGCCAGTTGACAAAGCTTGATGCCTTTGTGCAGAAACGGCGGGAAATTGCCGCGATGTATCATGAGGCGTTTTCTCACATTCCGGGGGTGCGCATTCCTTATCAGCTTCCGTATGTGGACTCAAGTTGGCATTTATACGTGCTTCAGTTGCAATTAGAGCAATTTCGGGTGGGGCGCAAAGAGATATTTGCAGCATTGCGGGCAGAAAATATCGGAGTGCACGTTCATTACATTCCGGTTTATTTTCACCCTTATTATCAACAATTAGGATATAAGAAAGGAATTTGCCCAGTTGCGGAAAAGTGGTATGAAGGGGCGTTGACCATTCCTCTTTTTCCAAAAATGAGTGAATATGATATCAAAACGGTGATTGAAGGGGTGAACAAGGTGCTCTCCTTTTACCGAAAATAACGAGGATTGCCACCTTGTTTGGTGTGAAAATGCATTGTCTCGATCGATCATTTTCATGAAAGGGCGATGAGCGAGACTTGTTCATGGATGTCTTTTGTTTCAAAAACTGAAAAGGCCGGTGAAAAACGATTATGTTTGCCAAATCGATGGAGTTCTTCGGGAAATAAGAGCCCATTTTACAGAACTGCTCAATTCAAAAAGAACTGGTTTTGAACGGCTTTTTCTCATTAGATTAAATCACCGGCCTTCTAAAAGCTCCCCCCAACGTACTCCTCCTTTGCTTTTCGCTGCCTGTCATTATACATCGAATTTCTTGGGAAGTTCACTTTTCTTTTTATCTGTTGCCTTTCTCTGCTTCCCTCTTCACATTCCCTGCATTTCATCCGATATAAACGGTAGAAAGCGTCGAGGCAAAGGAGCGAATGGCGATGACGATTGAGCGGGTGTCTTCTTCTTTCCCTTCCTATGAGCCGATGCGAAGCGGCCAAGTGAATCCGAAAGTCGAATTCTTGGCGGCGCAGCTTCAAGAAGCGGAGGCGTCGGCTTCTTCCCTTTCACAGCCGCTGTCGAAAGAGAAGTTGGAAGAGGTCGTCGGCGGTTTGAACAAGTTCTTGCAGCCAAGCCATACGTCGGTTCGGTTTGAGCTGCACCAGAAACTGAACGAGTATTACGTGCAAGTCATTGACGAGAAGACGCATGAGGTGATCCGGGAAATTCCGCCGAAGAAGCTGCTCGATATGTATGCGGCGATGATGGAGTTTGTCGGGCTTTTGGTCGATCGAAAAATTTAATGGTGGTGAGAGGAATTGGCAGGCAATATGCGCATTGGCGGTTTGGCGAGCGGGATGGATATTGACCAAATCGTCAGCGATTTGATGAAAGCGGAGCGGATGCCGCTTGATAAGTTGAAGCAGAAAAAGCAGCTGCTTGAGTGGCAGCGCGATGACTATCGGGCGATGAATACGCTGCTTCAGGGGCTTGACGATTATTTGTTCAGCAACATTACGCTCCAAAGCAGCATGCTGAAAAAAACCGTTTCGAGTTCCAACGAATCGGTCGTCACGGCGACGGCGGGCTCGAGCGCGGCGAACGTGGCGACGACGATTCAGGTCGACCAAGTGGCGACATCGGCTGTTTGGCTGTCCGATGCCACGACAAGGGTGGATAAGTCGAGTTTCTCGGTAGACGCCGATGTCACGCTGACGATCAACGTGACGAACGGGGATGGGACGACGAAGCAGGCGTCAATAACTGTCAAGCAGGGGACGACGCTGGACGGCCTGATCGCCCAGCTCAACGGCAACGCAGACCTTGGCGTCAGCGCCTTTTACGACGAGCAAACCGGGCGCATTTCGATTATGAAAAAAGAGACGGGGGCCCAGGCCAGCCTTGTGCTCGCCGATCAGGCGACGGCTGACTTTTTTGCCCAAAAGCTCGGGTTCACCGGCGCGGTGTCAGGCGGAGAGCTGACTGGAAAAACGGCGGGGAAGGACGCCGTTGTGACGATCAATGGATTGGCGACAACCCGCTCGTCGAACACGTTTACGATCAACGGCGTGACGTATACGGTCAACGGGCAAGGAACGGCGACGGTGTCGGTAGCGACCGATACGGATGCGATGTTTAACGCCATTAAAGGGTTTGTCGACAAATACAACGACACAATCGCCAAAATCAACGCTGAGCTGAAAGAGGAGCGCTACCGCGACTATCCGCCGCTGACGGACGAACAGAAAGAGGCGATGACGGAGAAACAAATTGAGCTGTGGGAAGAAAAGGCGCGGAGCGGGATGCTTCGCGGCGATTCGATGTTGTCGAGCGCCCTCAGCCAAATGCGGATGAACTTGTATACGAAGGTAGAGGGGGCGAATGTCGCGAGCGGGTTTTCGCAGCTGGCGCAAATCGGGATTACGACGTCGTCCAATTACCTTGACGGCGGGAAGCTGATCATTGATGAGACGAAGCTGCGGGAGAAAATTCAAGAGAATCCGGATGCCATCTATCAGCTGTTCAACCAAGACGGCACGACCGATGCGGAAAAAGGGATCGCCCGCCGCCTGCGCGATACGATCAAAGCGACGATTGGGAAGATCGAGCAAAAGGCGGGAAAGACGATTTGGACGAACCAGCAGTTTGCGATCGGGCGCGATTTGAGCGACATTGACGAGCAAATCGACCGGTTTGAAGACCGCTTGAAACAAATCGAAGACCGCTATTGGCGGCAATTTACGGCGATGGAAGAGGCGATTCAGCGCGCCAACCAGCAAAGCATGTATTTGATGAACGCCTTTTTTGGCGGCATGCAAGGGTGACGGGGCGGTGGATGAAGGCTGGAATAGCCGCTGCGGTGAACGTGGGGAAGAGGTGGCCCCGTTCACGAACGTTGATGAATGAAAGACGTTCGGCGCTGTAAGCGGTGATCGGGGCCGACGCGGCCCGTTGCGCTGAATGAGCGGATGGCTTGCGTTGGGATGAACAATATGGAAAAGGAGTGACTGAACGTGGCGACGAACAATCCGTATCAACATTACCAGGCGAACGCGGTGCAGACCGCGTCCCCTGGCGAGTTGACGCTGATGTTGTATAACGGCTGCTTGAAGTTTATCAAGTTTGCGCGTCAGGCGATGGAAACGGGCGATATAGCGGCGCGCAATGAAAATTTGATTAAGGCGCAAAAGATCATTCAAGAGCTGATGGTGACGCTCAATATGGAGTATGAGGTCGCGAAATCGATGATGACGATGTACGACTACATCTACCGCCGTCTAGTCGAGGCGAATGTGAAAAACGATGTGGCGATTTTGGACGAGGTCGAAGGGCATGTCACCGAGTTTCGCGATGCGTGGAAACAAGTGATTCAGCTTCATCGGCAGCGCCAGTACGCGGAAGGCGGACAGGCGTAATGGGCGTTGTGCGCGACGTTTGGCTTGTCACGAAGGAGCTGCTTGAGACGGTGACGGCGCCGTGGTCTCCCGAAGAGCGCGAGGAGCGGCTGAAGGCGGTTGAGGAGTTGTTGAGGCGGCGCGAGAAGCTGCTTGGCGCGCTGCGGCCGCCGTACAGCGAGGAGGAACGGGCGCTTGGGCGCGACATCGTTGCGTGGAATCGGGACATTGCGGAGCGGCTGAAGGCGGTGCAAGATGAGATTCGCCGCGATTTGCGGATGGCGGGGGCGAAGCGGCGGGCGAACGCCCGCTATGTCCATCCGTACGAACAGCCGCTTTCGTTGGATGGGATGTTTTATGATAAACGGCGATAGGTGGGATGAAGATGGCGGAATTGACGAGCGACGCGCTGGCGGTCATCCGCCAGTATGCTTCGTTGCTGGAGACGGTCGAGGAAGGGCTCGATTATGTAGAGGCAAGTTTTTCCGATCCGCGGCGGATGCATGCGGATGCATTGCTTCGGGATATTTTGTTGGCGCTTGGGAAAATCGGCGAGACGAACGTGTATTTATGCCGATTGTTCGCCGAGGAGAGCGATTTGGTTAGCCATCTTGAGCGGTTTGCCGATGTGCTTGAGGCGGCGGAAGCGCTTGACGGACAGTTCGGCGATACGGCGGCGAAAGAGCGGATCATTTGCGGGCGGTTGTCGCCTTCGTTTCAGGCGTGGAGGATGGCGGTCGAGAGCCGGTTGCGGCGCTATGTTGTGCAGTGAGGGGGACAAGAAGCCAAGGGTAGATTGCGGTACGTGGTCGTCCGATGAAGTCACCTGCTGGCATAGACGGCTGTGACAGCGCACCGCAACGGATCGGAGGCGTGCTGTCAGCTGACCGTCACGCGCTGGACAAGGAGCTGGCTGGCCGTGACGGGCGCGGGTGTCAGTGACAAGGCAGTGGGCGGGGAAGGATGCGGAGAACCGAGAAGCGCCCGTCCGCCTGCCGATGCGGGTCTCTTGGCGATATACTACGCACGAAAAGGACAGCGCTCGCTGTCCTTTTCGTGTTAGACGGCTTTCACGATCGTGATGTTCATTTTGTCGCGCAAGTCGATCTCATACGGGCTTTTCAGCTCTTCGCCCGCCGGGTTTTTGATGACGCGGACGACGGGGCGGAGCGGGAAGCCTGGGAACACTTCGGAGACGACGGCGATCTCGCCAGTGTTGAGCAAGACGGTTGTCGCCACCGGGTAGATGGCGATATGGGAAAGAAACAGTTTGATGAGTTCGTAGTCCAAAATGTCGCCGGCGGCGGATAAGTACTCGGCCGCTTCGTGCGGCGAGTATTGCTTCCGGTGGTAGCGCGCTGACGTCAAGGCGTCAAAGACGTCGGCGATGGCGACGATGCGGGCGTATTCGTGAATTTCCTTGCCCGATAAGGCGCGCGGGTAGCCGCTTCCGTCGCACCGCTCGTGGTGCTGCAAGGCGCAGTGGGCGGAAAAGAGCGAAATGTTGCGCTGGCGCCGCAACAGTTCGAAACCGAGATACGTATGACGGCGGACGATTTCCTTTTCCTCTTCCGTCAACGCTCCTTTTTTCCGCCAAAGGCCGTCCGGCAGCTGCGTCATGCCGATGTCAAACAGCAGCGCGCCGATGCCGAGGTCAAGCAGCTGATCGGGGCGATACCTTTTGGCGATGCCGATGACGCCGGCGATGGTGGCGACGTTGACCGAGTGATGGAAAAAGTAACCGTTTGAGATGACCAAATCCGACAAGTTGATGAGCAAGTTTTCTTGCTTCAATAAGTAGTCCAAAATGTCTTTGAACACTTTTTCGTACTCTTTTCCTAAATCGAGCGAGGAGGCGCGGCTGAGCAGCTTTTTTTGCTCGATCAAGGCGGTCATTGTCTCGTACACTTTTTTCACCGCCTGCTGGCGCACGGTCGGGCTGATGAGCGGGAGCGGGCGGATGTCATACGTTTGCCTGTCATCGATATAAATGTATTGAATCCCTTTTTGTTCGAGGGAGCGGATGTACCCGCCCGTCAGCCGCACGCCGCGCGACAAAAGCACGCCGCCGTTGGCGGCAAATAAATCGACGGCGAGCACGTCGCCGCTTTTCACATGGGAAATATGGACTTTTCTCATTCGTTCACACACCCCGGATGGCTGAATCATAAGAAAAAACACCTATGCCTATATTACCATATTTTCATGTTTTTCACAAAATCTTCAAAAAGATTTTTGATTGAAGCAGGGTTTGGGCGGGTAATAAAGAAATGTAGGAAGTACAGTTTTAAAACAAGGAGTGGTCAGCGATGATGTATAACATTCGCGGGGAAAACATCGAAGTAACTCCAGCTTTGCGCGAGTATGTGGAGAAAAAAATCGGCAAATTGGAACGCTACTTTGATGGCACTGATGACGTGCACGTGCACGTGAACTTAAAAGTCTACAACGACGGGCAAGGGAAAATCGAGGTGACCATTCCGATTCCGCATCTGCTGTTGCGCGCTGAAGAGCGCCATGACGATATGTATGCGGCGATCGATTTAGTAACCGATAAATTGGAGCGGCAAATCCGCAAACATAAAACGAAAGTGAACCGCAAGCTGCGCGATCGCGAAAAAGAGGTGAAGCTGGCCGCCCCTGTGCCGAACGGCGCTGCGGCGGACGGTGAAGATGAGTTTGAAATCGTGCGCACGAAGCACTTCAGCTTGAAGCCGATGGACAGCGAAGAGGCGATTTTGCAGATGAACTTGTTGGGGCACAATTTCTTCATTTTTACGAATGCGGAAACGAATCGGACAAACATTGTTTACCGCCGCAAAGACGGAAAATACGGACTGATTGAGGCGAACTGAATCCGTTGTTGGCAAAACGCATCCCCTGCTTTTCTTGGCAGGGGATGTTATAATATGCATGAGAAAAATCAAAATGGGGGAGAGCGATGGAGGAATTGTTGCGTCAAATCTTGTCCAAGTTGGACAACATGGAAAAAGGATTTTTGGTGTTCCAAGAAGAAACTCGCCAACGGTTTGAGCAGATGGATGGCCGTTTGACGGAGATGAACGGACGCCTCGTCGGCCTCGAACAGGAAATGAGCGCGGTGAAAGAGCGGTTAGACCGTGTGGAAACGCGGTTGAATGGTGTGGAGACCCGGTTGGACGGTGTGGAAACGCGGTTGAATGGTGTGGAGACCCGGTTGGACGGTGTGGAAACGCGGTTGAATGGCGTAGAGACCCGGTTGGACGGTGTGGAAACGCGGTTGAATGGTGTGGAAACTGAACTGGAGGAAGTGAAAGAGACGCTTCATCGAGTCGAAACGCAGCTTGTGGATGATGTGCAAATATTGCTTCGCACAATTCATGAAAAAGTAGATGAGAAACGTTTTGAAATTTATGCGCTTAACCGGCGTCTTCATCATGCGGAAGCGGCGATCGAGCAGCTTCAGTCCAAGGCGTGATCCCCTCTCTTGGACATGCCCCTCTCTCAACCTGTGCAACAGTTGTCACTGATCCCTGGAAATGATATGATGAATAAGTGAGTCCATGAAAAATAAGGAGCGTTTCCTATGCTTGGAGTTTTAAAAAAAGTATTTGACCCGAACAAGCGCCAGCTGGCCAAGCTTGAGAAAATCGCCGATCAAGTCGATGCGCTCGGGCCGGAGATGGCGCGGTTGACGGATGACCAGTTGCGGCAAAAGACCGAGGAATTCAAGGCCCGCTACCAACAAGGTGAATCGCTCGACGACTTGCTTGTTGAAGCGTTTGCCGTCGTCCGTGAAGGGGCGAAGCGCGTTCTCGGTTTGTACCCATATAAAGTGCAAATTATGGGCGGCGTCGTCTTGCATGAGGGCGACATCGCCGAGATGAAAACCGGGGAAGGGAAAACGTTGACGGCGACGATGCCCGTCTACTTGAACGCTTTGACAGGGCGCGGCGTGCATGTCGTGACGGTCAACGAATATTTGGCGACGCGCGACGCGACGGAGATGGGCCAACTGTATCAATTTTTAGGCTTGACCGTCGGCTTGAACTTAAGCGGTATGTCGCGCGAAGAGAAGCAGGCGGCGTACAACGCCGACATTACGTACGGGACGAACAACGAGTTTGGGTTCGACTATTTGCGCGACAACATGGTGCTGTATAAAGAACATATGGTGCAGCGGCCATTGTATTTTGCCGTTATCGACGAAGTGGACTCGATTTTGATTGACGAGGCGCGGACGCCGCTCATTATTTCCGGGACGGCGCAAAAGTCGACGAAGCTATATGTGCAGGCGAACGCGTTTGTCCGCACGCTGCGCAAAGATGTCGATTATACGTACGATGAAAAATCGAAAGGCGTCCAGCTCACGGAAGAAGGGATGAACAAGGCGGAGCGGGCGTTTGGCATCGACAACTTGTTCGATTTGAAGCACGTGACGCTCAACCACCATATTCAACTGGCGCTGCGGGCGCATGTGACGATGCAGCGCGATGTGGATTACGTCGTGCAAGACGGCAAAGTGATCATCGTCGATCCGTTTACCGGGCGCTTGATGCACGGCCGCCGCTACAGCGACGGGCTCCATCAGGCGATCGAGGCGAAGGAAGGGCTCGAGATTCAAAACGAGTCGATGACGCTCGCGACGATTACGTTCCAAAACTATTTCCGCATGTATGAAAAACTCGCGGGGATGACGGGGACGGCGAAAACGGAAGAGGAAGAATTCCGCAACATTTACAACATGCGCGTCGTCGTCATTCCGACGAACCGCCCTGTGATCCGGGAGGACCGCCCGGATTTGATTTACCGGACGATGGAAGGGAAGTTCCGCGCGGTCGTGGAGGATATCGCCGCCCGTCATGCGAAAGGGCAGCCGGTGCTCGTCGGCACGGTGGCGATTGAGACGTCAGAGCTGTTGTCGCAGCTGTTGAAAAAACGCGGCATCCCACACAACGTCTTAAACGCCAAAAACCATGCGAAAGAGGCGGAAATCATCGCCGAGGCCGGGCAAAAAGGCGCGGTGACGATCGCGACGAACATGGCCGGGCGCGGGACGGACATTAAGCTCGGTGAAGGAGTCAAAGAGCTTGGCGGACTGGCCGTCATCGGCACCGAGCGGCATGAAAGCCGGCGCATTGACAACCAGCTGCGCGGCCGCTCGGGGCGCCAAGGCGACCCTGGAGTGTCGCAGTTTTACTTGTCGCTTGAGGACGAACTGATGCGCCGCTTCGGTTCAGAAAGTTTGATGGCGATGATGGATCGGCTCGGGATGGATGATTCGCAGCCGATCCAAAGCAAGATGGTCACAAGGGCGGTCGAGTCGGCGCAAAAACGGGTCGAAGGGAACAACTTTGATGCCCGCAAACAGCTGCTTCAATATGACGATGTGTTGCGCGAACAGCGGGAAATCATTTACCGCCAGCGCTTTGAAGTGCTCGATGCCGACAATTTGCGCGGCATCATCGAAAACATGATCCGCTCGGTCATTGAGCGCGCCGTTCACGCCTACACGCCGAAAGAGGATTTGCCGGAGGAGTGGAATATAAAAGGGCTCGTCGATTATGTGAACGCCCATCTGCTTCCGGACGGTGATGTGACCGAGGGCGATTTGCGCGGCAAAGAACCGGAAGAGATGATCGAACTCGTTTGGGAAAAAGTGAAGGCGCGCTATGATGAGAAAGAAACGCAAATTCCGCCGGAACAAATGCGCGAATTTGAGCGCGTCGTCGTCTTGCGTGCTGTTGACATGAAATGGATGAACCATATTGATGCGATGGAACAGCTCCGCCAAGGCATCCATTTGCGCGCGTACGGGCAGGTCGACCCGCTGCGCGAATATCAAATGGAAGGATATACGATGTTTGAAAACATGGTTGCTGCGATCGAGGAGGAAGT
The DNA here is from genome assembly GCF_052220245.1 of Geobacillus sp. BK01. NCBI lineage: Bacteria > Bacillati > Bacillota > Bacilli > Caryophanales > Anoxybacillaceae > Geobacillus > Geobacillus sp. BK01. Next base: position 66,326 of record NZ_JBQPTH010000009.1, on the reverse strand, counting down.
CGCGACGTATATCATGAAAGCGGAAATCCATCAAAACCTCGAACGCCAAGAAGTGGCGAAAGGCGAGGCCGTGCATCCGAAAGAAGACGGTGAAGAGCCGAAGCGAAAACCGGTGCGCCGGGCGGTGCGCGTCGGCCGCAACGATCCGTGTCCGTGCGGCAGCGGGAAAAAATATAAACATTGTTGCGGAAGAGCGGTCTAACCGTTTATAAATAATGAGGGGGGCGATGCCTCCCTTTTGAATGGCAGACAACGGCCAACTGCATACTATATTCATGATGAGGTGAGGCAACATGATCGATTTGGTGGAAATTAAGCAAGAGCTCGAGAAAATGGCTAAGCGATTAGCGGAAATCAGGGGGTCTCTTTGACCTCGATGCGAAGCAGGCGCGCATTCGTGAATTAGAGGAGCAAATGGCGGCGTCCAACTTTTGGGATGACCAAAAGGCGGCACAGGCGGTCATTTCCGAAGCGAATGTGCTCAAAGATCTTGTCGGCCAATTTGAATCATTGCAAGAGCGGTTTGAAAACTTGGAAGTGACGTATGAGTTGCTCAAAGAAGAACCGGATGACGAGCTGCAAAATGAGCTTGTCGCGGAAGCGAAACAATTGACGAAAGACTTTAGCGAGTTTGAGCTGCAGCTGCTGCTCAACGAGCCGTACGATAAAAATAACGCGATTTTAGAGCTCCACCCGGGCGCGGGCGGCACGGAGTCGCAAGACTGGGCGTCGATGCTGTTGCGCATGTACACGCGCTGGGCGGAGAAGAAAGGGTTTAAGGTCGAGACGCTTGATTACCTTCCGGGCGAGGAAGCCGGGGTGAAAAGCGTGACGCTCCTCATTAAAGGGCATAACGCGTACGGCTACTTAAAGGCGGAAAAAGGGGTGCACCGGCTCGTGCGCATCTCCCCGTTTGACGCCTCGGGCCGCCGCCATACGTCGTTCGTCTCGTGCGAAGTCGTGCCGGAGATGGACGATAACATTGAGATCGAAATCCGGCCGGAAGAGTTGAAAATCGACACGTACCGTTCGAGCGGCGCGGGCGGGCAGCACGTCAACACGACCGACTCGGCGGTGCGCATCACCCACGTGCCGACAGGGATCGTTGTGACGTGCCAGTCGGAGCGGTCGCAAATTAAAAACCGTGAAAAAGCGATGAACATGTTAAAAGCGAAGTTGTATCAAAAGAAACTCGAGGAGCAGCAAGCGGAACTTGCTGAGCTGCGCGGCGAGCAAAAAGAAATCGGCTGGGGCAGCCAAATCCGTTCGTACGTCTTCCACCCGTATTCGCTTGTCAAAGACCATCGGACGAACGTCGAGGTCGGCAACGTGCAGGCGGTCATGGATGGGGAAATCGATGTGTTCATCGACGCGTATTTGCGCGCGAAGTTGAAGTAAAGGGCGATCATCCGATCGTCCTTTTTCGTTTCAAAAATCATTTTTCTGATTTTGACGCATCTGCACCCCGGTGGTATGCTGAAGGTAACGAAAGGCAAAAGGAGGGCGATGGCTTTGGCTGTGCGCAAACAATTGCTTTACGAACTGATTGACCGGTTGGATGAAACGGATCATCAAACCGCGTACGATTTTTTGATGTACTTGCTTGATCGGTCCAGAAAGGAACGAATGGTATGGGAGCGGATTGACGAAACAGATGAAGAAGAAGCGTTGACGGAAGAAGAGCGCCAGCAGCTGCAAAGCGATGAAGGATATATCACTGGGGGAGAAGCCAAGCGTGAATTCGGGCTACAAGTTGATTTACCGTAGGGCCGCAGTCAAATTTATCGCTAGGCAAGAAAAAGAGGTTCAAGAACGGTTGGCCTCTGGGGTGCAAGGTCTGCTTGCGATCCCGCCGCAGGGGGATATAAAGAAGTTGAAGGGGCAGGATGGATTATATCGTCTGCGGGTCGGAACATATCGTGTTTTGTTTCGCATCGATCATGATGAACGAATCATCTATATTGAGGCAATCGGCAACCGCGGGGATGTGTATTGAGGCTTGTATTTTTTGGCTAGGGCGATCATCGGATCGTCCTTTTTTCCTTTACTATAGCAGACGATTATCGCGTTAATCGGCTGTCATTTACTTACTAAAACGGGCATGCTATACTCACAGAGGAAGGTGGGGAAGCATGCGGAGGAAAAGAGACAAAACGATGCATCCAGCGGCGGAGGCGGCGTTGGACTATGTGTACGTTCTTGCCGGCGCGGCGATCGTCGCGGTGGCGTTTAACGTGTTTTTGCTGCCGAATCGGATCGCCTCGGGCGGGGTAAGCGGCGTGAGCACGATTGTGCACGCCTTGTTTGGCATTGAGCCGGCCTACGTCCAATGGGCACTCAACATTCCGCTGTTTATCGCCGGCGTCGTGCTGCTGGGCCGGCAATTTGGCGCGAAAACGTTTGTCGGGACAGTGTTTTTGCCGCTTGTCGTCTACATGACGAAAGAGATGGAACCGGCGACGGCCAATCCGCTTCTTGGCGCGATCTTTGGCGGCATCGGCGTCGGGCTCGGCCTTGGCATTGTGTTTCGCGGCCGCGCTTCGACGGGCGGCACCGATTTGGCGGCGCAAATCATCCATAAATATACCGGGCTGTCGCTTGGGATGTGCGTCATTTTGATCGATGGCTTGATCGTCTTGACCGCAGCGTTTGTGTTTGACATTGAGCGAGCGCTGTATGCTTTGATTGCGTTGTATGTGACAAGCAAAACGATCGATCTCGTCCAAGTTGGCCTTGGCTATTCGAAAATTGCCTTGATTATCACCAAGGAAGAAGAAAAAGTGCGGCGCGCCATTTTGCATGAAATCGATCGCGGGGTGACGCGGCTGCCGGCGTACGGCGGCTACACCGAACACGAAAGGCCGGTGTTGATGTGCGTCGTCGCTCAATCGGAGTTCACAAAATTGAAACAAATCGTGCGAACCATTGATCCAACCGCGTTTGTCGTCGCTGCCAACGCCGCCGAAGTGCTCGGGGAAGGATTTCAACGTACGTAAAACGGACGAAATCGGTTATAATAAGTGAAGAACTGAATTTATGTTTTTAGGGGGAGTTCACCATGAAATGGAAATTGGCTACTCTGTTTCTTGGCGCTTCGCTCGCGCTGGCAGCATGTGGCGGTGGCGAGGATAACGCCGGGGAGCAAAACGGTGGCAATGCGGGCGGCGGAGGGGACACCGTTGCTGCTGCTGAGCAAGTATATCAACAAAACTGTGCATCATGTCATGGGCAAGACCTCTCTGGCGGGGTTGGCCCGAACTTGCAAAAAGTCGGAAGCAAATATTCGGCGGATGAAATTAAAGATGTCATCGCCAACGGCCGCGGCGCTATGCCGGGGGGAATCATTAAAGGTGAAGACGCCGACAAAGTGGCTGAATGGCTTGCCGCGAAAAAATAATGCATGAACAAGCACCGTCCAGTTTGTTTCAGGAACTGGACGGTATTTTATTGCATTTGTTAGGTCTTTTCCCCTAGTTTTACTGTTGTCCCCTATTTGAAATATAAATGTAAAATTCGACAACAGAAAATCGTGCTATAATAAACCTTGCGGAATTTTGTATGATTCATTCGAAACAGCTCGAGGAATGACAGCAAGTGAGTCGAAAAATAGGTGATTATGATGATTGAAATGCAAGATGTGTACAAGACATATCCAAATGGGGTTGTGGCGCTAAACGGCGTCAATGTCCGGATTAAGCAGGGAGAATTTGTCTATGTCGTTGGCCCCAGCGGAGCGGGCAAATCGACGTTCATTAAAATGATGTACCGCGAGGAAAAGCCGACGAGCGGCAAAATTATCGTCAGCGGCGTGAACCTCGCCAAAATCAAAGACAGCAAAGTCCCGTTGCTGCGCCGCAACATCGGCGTCGTGTTTCAAGATTTCAAGCTGCTTCCGAAGCTCAATGTCTACGAAAATGTCGCGTTTGCGTTGGAAGTCATTGAAGAATCGCCGAAAGTGATCCGCAAAAAAGTGATGGAAGTCCTTGATCTCGTCGGCCTCAAACATAAAGTCCGCTCTTACCCGAACGAGCTATCTGGGGGCGAACAGCAGCGCGTCTCGATCGCCCGCTCGATTGTCAATTCCCCGAAAATCGTCATTGCCGATGAACCGACAGGAAATTTGGATCCAGAAACGTCATGGGATATTATGGAGCTATTTGGGAAAATCAACGATCGGGGCACGACGATTGTAATGGCCACCCACAACAAGGAAATTGTCAACGCCACCCGTCGGCGCGTCATCGCCATCGAAAACGGGAAAATCGTCCGTGACGAGGCGAAGGGAGAATACGGTTATGACGCTTAACACGTTCAAGCGCCACGTTCGGGAGAGTGTCAAAAGCCTTGGCCGCAACGGCTGGATGACGTTTGCCTCCGCGAGCGCCGTCACGGTGACGCTATTGCTTGTCGGTGTCTTTTTTGTCGTCATGTTCAACATTAACTACTTTGCGAAAAAAGTTGAAAATGACGTGGAAATTCGCGTCCATATCGATTTGACCGCTGACGCCAAAGACAAGGAAGCGCTGCGGGGGCGGATTGAAGCCATTCCGAATGTGAAAGAAGTCCGCTATTCATCAAAAGATGAAGAGCTGAAGCGGTTGATTGAAAGCATGGGCGAGGAAGGCTCGTCATTCCGTCTGTTTGAGCAGGACAACCCGTTAAGCGATGTGTATGTCGTGAAGGCAGCTCATCCGCAAGATACCGTCAAAATTGCGAAGCGAATTGAAACGTTCCCGTCTGTCCATAAAGTCAATTATGGCCAAGGGACGATTGAAAAGCTGTTTGATGCGCTGAAAGTTATGCGCAACGTCGGGCTCGTGCTCATTCTCGGCCTGTTGTTTACGGCGATGTTTTTAATTTCCAACACGATTAAAATCACGATTTTCGCCCGCCGCCGCGAAATTGAAATCATGCGGCTCGTCGGGGCGACAAACGGCTTCATCCGCTGGCCGTTTTTCCTTGAAGGGCTATGGCTTGGGGTGCTCGGTTCTATCGTTCCGATCGCTGTACTGGCGCTCGTCTATTACAATGTGTACCGCCTATATGAGCAACAGTTTTCACTGCAGCTTTTTGAACTTTTGCCGTTTTCTCCATTCATTTGGCAGCTGAGTGTTTTGTTGCTGGCCATTGGCGCGGTAATCGGCGTCTGGGGAAGCGTTATGTCCGTGCGCAAGTTTTTGAAAGTGTAGAAATAAAGACTGATAGGGAGAGGGGATAGGCAATGAAAAAGAAAAGCATGTTGGCGCTCGCCGTTGCCGGGGCGCTCGGACTGGGCATTCTCCCGCCGGCGGCGAACGCTGTCAGCACGCGCGAGATTGAGCAAAAGCAGAATGAAGTGAATTCGCTGCGCTCGAAGCGGTCCGATGTCGAGCAAAAGATCAACGAGGCGCAAAAAACGATCGAATCGCTTCGGTCGCAGCAAACTCAAGTGGCCAACGACATTGAAAAACTCAACGCCGCCATTGAAGAAACGAGCGGCAAAATCCGCAACGTCAGCAAAAACATTGATGAAACCGAACGGGCGATTGAGAAGCTGAAACAAGAGATTGCCGAAATCCAAGAACGGATTGAAAAGCGAAACGAAATTTTAAAAGCGCGGATGCGTTCGCTTCAGGAAAGCGGCGGGGCGGTCAGCTATTTGGAAGTGCTGCTTGGCGCCCAAAGCTTCAGCGACTTTATCGACCGGATGAGCGCCGTCACCACGATTATGGAAGCCGACCAGCAAATCATCCGCGAGCAGGAAGCGGACAAGGCGCTGAAAGAGAAAAAAGAAACCGAACTGACCGAAAAACGAAACAAGCTGCAAGCGGACTTGCAAGAATTGAAGCAGCTGCAAGCCGAGCTTGCCGCCCAGCTGGAACAGAAAAACCGTCTCATGGCTGATTTGAAACGAAAAGAACAGGAAGAGCATGACCATAAAATGGCGCTTGAAGAGGAAAAAGAATTGATCGCGAAGCAAGAAGCGGCTGTTAAGCAGCAGCTTGCCGAACTCGAGCGGCAAAAACGGGCGGAGGCGGAAGCCGCCCGGCAAGGTGGACGTACATATTCGCAACCGAATAGCGGAACGCCATCTGGTGGCAGCACCCCGCCTGTGTCGAGCGGCGCTTTCACCCGTCCGGCCAACGGGCCGATCACATCCGGCTTTGGCTACCGGTTTGGCGGCACTGATTTTCACCCAGGGGTTGACATCGGCAAGCGCGCCCCGGTCGTTCCGGTTGTCGCGGCCGCCGATGGGGTTGTGTTCCGATCCTACTATTCTAGCAGCTATGGCAACGTCATTTTTGTCAGCCATGTCATCAACGGACAAACGTACACAACCGTCTACGCCCATCTCGAGGCGCGTCTGGCCGGGGAAGGACAGCGCGTCCGCAAAGGCCAGGTGATCGGCTACATGGGCAATACCGGCCGTTCGTTCGGCCCGCACCTTCACTTTGAATTGCACCGCGGCGGCTGGAACGTAGGGAAAACGAATGCGGTCGATCCGCGCGGTTACATCGCTTTCTAAATTAAGAAAGAAATTCTCCTATACGCAACTTGTCTGTCTATGAGGCGGACAAGTTGCGTATTTTTTTTGTCATTCGTTCGTGTCGACTGCCGGTGAAACACGGCCATTTTCCTCCAACAAGTATTGGCAGCCGCCATAAAAAATCGGGTTTTAACACGCTTCTCAACTTGAGAAAAGCACGTTTTGGGCAGGCTTCTCATGAAATCAACAGTCTTCCGGGCGGGGGCGCGGCCATTAAAAATGCCTTGTCTTTTTCTTCGGTTCTCGACTTCACAGCCGGTCTACACGTCATTTCTCTTGACCTTGTACCTTAGTACACCGTTTATAATGGGAAACAACGAGGAGAAACGTTTCGTCATGGTGAGGAGGGAGAACGGACGAAATGGTCAAACCATCGTTTTGGGCGGTGCTGGCGCTGCTCAGCTGCCCGTGCCATTTGGTGCTTGTTCTGCCGCTGTTGGCCGGAACATCGGCCGGTGCGTATTTGACCCGGCACCAAAGTCTTGCTGTTGGTCTTTTGACGGTGTTATGTTTCGTTTCACTGACAATGATATTTTACAGGCGAAAGCCAAAACCGTCAGGCGAAACGGCCGGCTGCTCCCCGGGGAAAACGGGAAACGGCGATGAGGCGTGCTGTGCTCCGTTCAGGCAGGAGTGACGTTCGTGTTTTTTTGTGGTAGGAGCCGCCTTTTTGCTCAAAACTAGGAAAGACCACTTTTCATTAAGGAGTGTTTGTGACCATGAAAACGTACCGAATGAATGTGCAAGGCATGACATGCACCGGTTGTGAACAACATGTCACTGCAGCGCTGGAGGCGATCGGGGCCAAGCAGATTGACGTCAGCTTCCGGCGCGGTGAAGCGGTATTCGCGCTTCCTGATGGCACGGAGATTGGCCTGGCGAAACAAGCGGTCCGAAACGCTCATTACGAGCCGGGGGATATCGAGGAGATCACCGTGCCAGCCACCCCTTCCTTCGATGGCGGGGGAGAGTATGATTACATCGTCATCGGTTCCGGCGGGGCCGCGTTTTCCTCGGCGATCGAAGCGGTGAAATACGGGGCGAAAGTAGCCATGGTCGAACGCGGCACGGTCGGGGGGACGTGCGTCAATATCGGCTGCGTGCCGTCAAAGACGTTGCTTCGGGCTGGGGAAATCAATGCGTTGGCGCGTAATCACCCGTTTTTTGGCCTGCACACCTTTGCCGGTCCGGTGGACTTGGCGCCGTTAGTGAAGCAAAAAAATGAATTGGTCGGACAGCTTCGCCAAGCGAAGTATGCCGATTTAATCGCGGAGTACGGGTTCGATTTCATCCAAGGGGAAGCCCGATTCGTCGGACGTCAAACGATTGACGTCAGCGGCCAAACGCTGTCGGCGAAACGGTTTTTGATTGCGACGGGTGCTTCCCCGGCCGTGCCGGACATTCCAGGGCTCCATGATGTCGATTACTTGACAAGCACGACGCTGCTTGAGCTGAAAAAGGTGCCGAAGCGGCTTGCTGTCATCGGCGCCGGTTACATCGGGATGGAGTTGGGGCAGCTGTTCCACCATCTTGGCTCCGAGGTGACATTGATGCAGCGGAGCCCGCGCCTCTTGAAAGCGTATGACCCGGAAATTTCCGAAGCGGTGGCAGAGGCGCTCGCGGAACAAGGCATCCGCGTCATCACGGGCGCTTCGTTTGAACGTGTCGAACAAAACGGAAACACGAAAAACGTATATGTGAACGTAGACGGGCGCACCCGGGTCATCGAAGCGGACGAACTGCTTGTGGCGACGGGGAGAACGCCGAATACAGCCGCGTTGAACTTGACGGCAGCCGGTGTGGACGTCGGGGCGCGCGGGGAAATTTTGATTGACGAATACGCGCGGACGACGAACCCGTACATTTATGCGGCAGGCGATGTCACGCTTGGCCCGCAGTTTGTCTATGTCGCAGCCTATCAAGGCGCCGTTGCCGCAGCCAATGCCGTCGGCGGACTGAACAAGCGCTGGGATACGGCCGTTGTTCCGGCGGTGACGTTCACCCATCCGGCCATCGCCACCGTCGGGTTGACTGAGCAACAGGCGAAAGAAAACGGGTATGACGTGAAAGCGTCTGTCTTGCCGCTTGAGGCGGTGCCGCGCGCGATCGTCAACCGGGACACGACAGGACTGTTTAAACTCGTGGCTGAGGCGCGCACGGGCAAGCTGTTAGGCGCCCATGTTGTGGCGAACAATGCCGGTGATGTCATTTATGCCGCCACGTTGGCGATTCAGTTCGGATTAACGATTGACGACCTTCGCAGCACGTTGGCTCCGTATTTAACGATGGCGGAGGGGCTGAAATTAGCGGCGCTGACGTTTGACCAAGATGTTTCGAAGTTATCGTGCTGCGCGGGATGAGGCCTTCGAATGGGGCCGCCGCTTCGCGGACCGTTATGAAGGGGCTGGAACTCATTGCGGTTGCAATGAAGCGGAATAAGAAGCGATCCGTTTGGCCGGGCGCTTCCCCATTCATAACGAAATGTCGGCGCAACGTTCCTATTTCCTTGACCGTGTACGATCGTGCACGGTGGATCCTTTTGGGTGAGGTGGTTATGTGAAACATTACCGCATCGGGGAGCTGGCAGAAAAATGCCATGTCAATAAAGAAACCATTCGGTACTACGAACGGAAGGGGCTCATTCCCGAAACCGAGCGGACGGAAGGCGGATACCGTCTGTATACGGAGGAAACCGTCAGGCGCATCCAGTTTATTAAGCGGTTGCAAGCGCTCGGGTTCACCTTGGCAGAGATTGATAAACTGCTTGGCGTTGTCGATCGGGATCGCGATCGATGCAAAGATATGTACCAATTTGTCGAGCAGAAAATCAAGGAGATCAAGGAGAAGATTCAGGACTTAATGAAAATGGAGGCGATGCTCCTTGAGCTGAAGGCATGTTGCCCCCATGAGGAGAATCTCTACAACTGCCCGATTATTGACTTATTGCTCGAAGGGGCATATGGGCAAGAAAAATAGATTTTCGCGAAAAGACGCGGGGCCGCTTCGACAACTAAGCGACAGAAGCGGATAACTCTAGAAGTCTGGTGAAAAACGGCAGATTCGCTCGAATTGTGAGAAATCACAAGGAATGAAACGATGACGTTGCAAGTTTTCTCAATTTGAGAAAAACTGTTGGAGGCCAGTATTTCCCCTTAAATCACCGGCCTCCTGGAGAGAGGCAGAACAACGGGCCACATGGAAGGGGGGAACGGGAATGCGAAATACGCGATATTATTGGTTTGCCGGGGTTTTCCTTCTCATGGCAGTTTTGGCGGTAGGATGGTTGGGGGGAAACAAGGCGGCAAAAGAAGGGGATGCCATCCACATTCGTGTGAAAGATATCGAGGGAAACACAGTCAACATCGATGACGAGACACCAGCGCCTCATGCAAAGGAGCTGTACAGTTTTTCCGGGACCGGGGGATCGAATGTGAAGAAATTGACGTCCTTTCTGATCCGCAGGCCATGGATGAAATGATCCGGATTTCAGGGGCGGTCACGACCCCGGTGATCATCATCGGAAACGAAGTGATGGTTGGCTGGAATCGGAGTAAAGTGGAAAAGGCGCTTCAGGCAGACTGAGGATCACATAAAGATGTGAAAGCATGGAGGAGTGAGGTATGGCCGGGTGTTGCAGTTTGCCTCCAAATTGGCGAGATCTCATTGAGAACAAGGAGATTTGCCCGAAATGCGCTGCTGCAGGGGTGCCAATAGACGAAGAAGAGATGAGAAACGTTTTGCACAACGATAGTTGGAACTTGGTCATCGAACGGGCAGATTACTTTCGATGCCTTACCTTGCATTGTCCGGTTTCCTTGTTCAGCAAGGTTGATGATATGTGGTTTTGGATGCGGGATATTGTCCCCAATAAACGATGGAAATAAACGGGCGATGGGAGGCGCCGGCAGCTTTCGGCAGCGCCATAGGAAACACATGGGCCATTCCCTGGGGCGTCGCGGCAACGGGAATCAGGAAATAGGCGGCGGGAAGCCCCAATCAAAATAAAGCTGCTCTCATTAGCCGGGTTCCCGGCTAGTGGGGGCAGCTGTTTGTTTGCTCAACGGTTTTGTCGCCTGTTTCCCGATTGACAAGCGAAGGCGGGTTTTATATAATTATCTCGAATTCGAGATTTATTGAATAAAGAGAAATGGTTGCGCCCAACGGGGATGAGACAACGCAAAACGGGAATCAATATCGTAGGCCGTGGTGGTGATGGCGCTTGCTGGTTCAGAACAGCACGCGCTTAAGGGCCGATCATTTCTCACAATGAAGGAGTGGAAAAGAATGATTCGCATTGACCGGGCGTCGTCCCGATATCATGCTGATTACGGTTGGCTGAAAACGTACCATAGTTTTTCGTTTGGCGAGTATTACGACCCGAACAACGTTCAATTCGGGCCGTTAAGGGTGTTAAACGACGATTTCGTCGCGCCGCTTGCGGGGTTTGGCGCCCATCCGCACCGGGAGATGGAAATTGTGTCGATCGTGTTAAAAGGGTATTTGCAACATGAAGACAGCACCGGGCATAAAGCGGTGACGACGTTTGGCGGCGTGCAGCGGATGTCGGCCGGCACCGGCATCGTCCATTCGGAAGTGAATCCGTCAGCGACGGAGGAAGTGAACTTTTTGCAGCTATGGTTTTTGCCGGAAGAGCACGGGCTCACGCCGTCGTACGAGCGGACCGAATTCCCGGTGGAGAAGATGAAAAACGCGCTGTTGCCGGTTGTGACGAAACATCCGTCTTCCCCGGGGATTGCTCACATTCATCAAGATTTGACGATTTATCTTTCCGATTTGGAAGTTGGGCATGAGCTGACGTTCACTCAGCCTGAAGGGCGAAACATCTTCATCTTTGTCATTGAGGGGGATTTGACGTTAAACGGCGAGGCCCATCTCGAACGGCGCGACGCGGCCCGCATTGCGGACACGCCGGCGCTTCGCCTGGCGACGAATGGGGGAGCGCGGTTCATGCTCATTGATTTACCGAAACAGTAAACGACTCCCGTTTTGCTTGAAGGGAGAGTTTTTCTGGGGATACAAGAAAGGAAGAGAAGAGGCATCGTTCGCCAAAACGGCGGGGGTGCCTCTTTTTTCCGCGCCCGTATGAGTTGAGAAATCAAAACGCAGCGTGTAAACTAGTAGCAGGGATGAGCGGCGTTTCGCCAATGGCAGAAACGCGCGGAAGCATACTCCGTACAAGCCTGACATATGATGGAGATAAAGGCATGGCACGGCGTTCGGGCGGTGCTTTTCCTTTTACGCATAGGGTGAGGAGGAAAGAAACGTGAAAAAAACGACAACGGCCGTACTGATGGTCATCTCGATGCTGATCGGGGCCGGCGGGACGTATGTCGGCTTGCAGTTGGCCGGAGGAGCGGAAGACGGACCGATGCCGGTGGCCATTTCCGAGGAACTGTCCAAGACGGCCGGCGATCATGAAGAAATGAAAAAAATTCGCCAGGCGTATGAACTCATCAAAAACCGGTACGTGGAAAAAGTCGATGAGAAAACATTGACGGAAGGCGCCATTCAAGGGATGATCGGCACGCTGGATGACCCGTATTCCGTCTATATGGATGCAGAGACGACCGAGCAGTTCAACGAATCGCTCGATTCATCGTTTGAAGGGATCGGCGCTGAAGTGAGCATGATTGACGGCAAAGTAACGATCGTGGCGCCGATTAAAAATTCGCCCGCGGAAAAAGCGGGGTTGAAGCCGAATGATCAAATTTTGCGCGTCAACGGGGAAAGCCTGGAAGGGCTTGATTTGTATGAAGCGGTACTGAAAATCCGCGGCAAAAAAGGGACGACAGTAGAACTTGAGATTTTGCGGCCGGGCGCGAAAAATGTGATGAAAGTGAAAGTTGTCCGCGACGAAATTCCGATTCAGACGGTATATGAGTCGATCAAAACGTATGATGGCAAAAAGGCCGGGTATTTGCAAATTACGTCGTTCTCGGAAAATACGGCCGCCGATTTCAAAAAGAAACTGGCCGAGCTTGAAGCTGAGCAGATTGACGGTTTGATCATCGATGTGCGCGGCAATCCGGGCGGCTATTTGCAAAGCGTGGAAGAAATTTTAAAGCAGCTCGTTCCGAAAGGAAAACCGTACGTGCAAATTGAGGAGCGCGACGGTGACAGGCAAAAGTTTTACTCCGACTTGACGGCGAAAAAGCCGTACCCGATCGTCGTGCTTATTGACAACGGAAGCGCGTCGGCGTCAGAAATTTTAGCCGGGGCGATGAAAGAAGCGGGCGGCTACAAGCTCGTCGGTGAGGCGACGTTCGGCAAGGGGACGGTGCAGCAAGCGATTCCGATGGGCGACGGCAGCAACATTAAGTTGACGCTGTATAAATGGTTGACGCCCGATGGTCATTGGGTTCACGAAAAAGGGATTAAGCCGGATGTGGTAGTAGCTCAGCCGGATTATTTCCACGTTGCTCCGCTTCATGTCGAAAAACCGCTCCAGTATGATATGAACAACGAGCAAATCGCCAATGCGCAAAAAATGTTAAAAGGGCTTGGCTTTGATCCAGGCCGCACTGACGGCTACTTCAGCAAACAGACGGAAACAGCGGTAAAAGCCTTTCAACAAGCGAATAAGCTGCCAGCCAATGGTCGCATCGACGAACAGACAGCCGATGTGCTGCAGGCAAAAATTATGGAAGCCATCCGTGATCCGCAGCATGATGTGCAGCTGAAAGCGGCGTTAAACGTCCTATTCCCATAAACCATAGCCGGGCTCCCGACAATGGGGGCCCTTTTTGGTGCAAAAAAAAACGCCCTGCACGGGGCAGAGCGCGCACGGACCGTCAAACGAACAAACCCATCACCCGCCCGAGGCCGCGCCGCTTCCGCTTTGGTTCATTCGGTGTGTCATGGGAAGAAGGCGGCTGTTTGTTCAGCTGCTGTTCAAGACGGGCGACAAGCTGTTCGAGGGCGGTGAGGCGGGCGGTGATTTCTTCCATTTCTTGGCGATGATGAAGCAATTGGATCGAAACAACGTCATCGGCTTTTTGTTCCAGTTGTCGTTCGAGTTGCTCAAGGCGTGAGGATACGCGTTCGATTTCTGGTTCGACATATCCTTGGAATAAAGTGTGAATGGGAACGTTCGGCGGCGGTGTCGAGGGACGGTCGGAAGCCGGGGGCGCTTCGAGTGCCGCGCCTTGTTCAAATTTGACCCGCTCAAGCAGGGCGACCGTTTTTTCGTCAAACAAGTAGTGACCGGCTTCATTTTTCTGCAGCGGAATATTGTATTTCCGCACCCAGCGCTGAACCGTTTTGGGCGACACTCCGAGACGGGCGGCAACGTCAGGCGTTTTTAATTCCATCGTTCCACTCCTCCTTTTTCATCTTCTGTTATATCCTTTTTCTATGTTCATCGAAAATCCTGCCTGACCGACAAAACTAGTGCTCATTCGGCAAAGAAAGTGGAAAACGGCACAAATTCGCCATCCGGACAAAAAAGATGGCGGCAGGCATGGGATTTGTTCCGGCCGTTTGGTAGAATAAAAGATATAGACTGATGAACGAAGCGGGGGGAAGCGGATGGCAACATGGGGGTTGGAATGGCTGGAAGGGATTGCGGGCGTATGGCGGCAGCCGCTCCTTTATTATGGTATTCTTTTAGCCCTTGCCGCCGGATGGCGACGAGTAAAGCGGGAGCGTCGTGATTTTCATGTGCGCGTTCATCGGATGGGGCAAGAATGGCGCGGGCTTTGGACGTGGGGATGGGCAGCGGGCGCTGTGCTGTCCGCCGTTGCGTCCGGCATCGGGCTCGCGTTGCCGCCGGGTGCGGTGTGGGCGGTGACGGGGTTGACGATCCTGCTCGGCTTGACGATGGAGGCGCGCCTCCTTTCACCGGCCTATACGGTGGGCGGAGCGCTCGTCTTGCTCGGCTTGGCAGGGTCAAGCGGGCTTGCCGCCCGGCTGTTGCCGGACGGCGCGGCGGATGGAGGGGCGCTTGCCGCCCTGCTTGTGTTGCTGCTGTTGGCGGAAGGATGGCTCATCCTCCGTTCGCAAAACGGGGCGGTCTCGCCGCAGCTTGCGAGAAGCAAGCGCGGGATGATCGTCGGCATGCAGTGGACGCAGCGGTTTTGGTTTGTGCCGGTCGTGCTGCCGGTCTCCGACGGCGCGTTGCCGCCGGGTGCGTGGTGGCCGCTTATTCCGGCCGGGGACGGCTATTCGTTTTGGCTTGTGCCGTTTCTTCTCGGCTTTTCACAGCGCCGGCAGCACGTGCTGCCGGCGGAAGCAGCCCGGGAAGAGGGGCGGCGCGTGCTTCGCCTCGCTTGGGTTGCCGCCGTGCTGGCTGTTCCGGGGATCTGGCATCCGTTGCTGGCGGCCGCTGCAGGAGCTGCAGCCATCATCGGGCGGGAGTGGATCGCCTTTTCCGGTCACCGCGCCGACCGCGCCCGCCCGCCCCGGTTTGCCCGCCATGCGCAAGGTGTGGTGATCGTCGGGGTGCTTCCGAATTCCAAAGCGGAAAAAATGGGACTGCGCATCGGGGAAGTGGTTGTGAAGGCAAACGGTGTTCCCGTGCAGACGGAGGCCGAGTTTTACGAGGCGCTCCAGCGCAACCGCGCGTTTTGCAAGCTGGAAGTCATCAGCCATAACGGCGAGATCCGCTTCGTCCAAGGAGCGGTGTATGAAGACGGCCACCATGAACTTGGCCTGCTGTTCGTCCATCACCGGGGCGCTTCGGCGTCCGAAGCTGTGTCGTAAAGGAGACTAGACGCGTATGTGGTTTCTCGCTGCCCTTGTCATCCCGTGCCTTCTGATGTTGCTGTTTGCGCGGGTGACGTACAACCGTTACATTGCGTTGTTGTTGACCGTTGCCTTGCTTGTCGCTTCGTATGCCAAAGGGTATACGGATGAGCTGCACGAAATCGTCGCCGATATTGCGTCAACGATTGCCGGCTTTCTGTTGGCGGGGCGCATGCTGGACAACTTAAAGAAATAACGGAGAAGCGGACCCCATCTGCAGCGGTCCGCTTTTTCGCCTATGCAGCTGGAAGCGGCCTGACGGAATGGAAATCGCTGTGCGGATTGGAACGAATACCAGTTCGCATTTTTTGTGCATCTGCGCAGAGGATATGATACAATGGGGAAAGATGGATTGAAGAAGGAGGAGAAACGGTGGACAACCGTTTTCAATTAGTGTCACCATACAAACCGCAAGGCGATCAGCCGCAAGCGATTGAGAAACTAGTCGAAGGCGTCAAGGGCGGGGTGAAGCACCAAACGTTGCTGGGGGCGACGGGGACGGGCAAAACGTTTACGATCTCGAACGTGATCGCCCAAGTGAACAAGCCGACGCTCGTCATCGCCCACAACAAAACGCTCGCCGGTCAATTGTACAGCGAGCTGAAAGAGTTTTTCCCGCATAACGCCGTCGAATATTTTGTCAGCTATTACGATTACTATCAGCCGGAAGCGTACGTGCCGCAGACGGATACGTATATTGAAAAGGATGCGAAAATCAACGATGAAATCGACAAATTGCGGCACTCGGCGACATCAGCCTTGTTTGAGCGTCGGGACGTCATTATCGTCGCCAGCGTCTCCTGCATTTACGGCTTAGGGTCGCCGGAAGAATACCGCGAGCTTGTCGTTTCATTGCGCGTCGGGATGGAAATCGAGCGCAACGTGCTGCTGCGGCGGCTCGTTGACATTCAGTACGACCGCAATGACATCGACTTTCGGCGCGGCACGTTTCGCGTCCGCGGCGATGTGGTGGAAATTTTCCCGGCGTCGCGCGATGAACATTGCATTCGCATCGAGTTTTTCGGCGATGAAATTGAGCGCATCCGCGAGGTGGACGCGTTCACCGGCGAAGTGCTCGGCGAGCGCGAGCATGTCGCCATTTTTCCGGCGTCGCACTTCGTCACGCGCGAGGAGAAAATGCGGATTGCGATCGAGAACATTGAAAAAGAGCTGGAAGAGCGGCTCGCCGAGCTGCGCGGACAAGGGAAGCTTTTGGAGGCGCAGCGGCTGGAGCAGCGGACGCGCTATGATTTGGAAATGATGCGCGAGATGGGCTTTTGTTCCGGGATTGAAAACTATTCGCGCCATTTGGCGCTCCGGCCGCCGGGGTCGACGCCGTATACGCTGCTTGACTACTTTCCGGACGATTTTTTGATCATCATTGATGAGTCGCACGTCACCTTGCCGCAGCTGCGCGGCATGTACAACGGCGACCGGGCGCGCAAGCAAGTGCTCGTCGACCACGGCTTCCGCCTGCCGTCGGCGCTGGACAACCGTCCGCTCACGTTTGAAGAGTTCGAGCAAAAAATCAATCAAATCATTTACGTCTCGGCGACGCCGGGGCCGTACGAGCTCGAACATAGCCCGGGAGTCGTTGAACAAATCATCCGCCCGACCGGGCTGTTGGATCCAACGATTGACGTCCGTCCGATCGAAGGGCAAATTGACGATTTGATCGGGGAAATCCGCGAACGCGTCGAGCGGAACGAGCGGACGTTGGTCACGACGCTGACGAAAAAGATGGCCGAAGATTTGACCGATTATTTGAAAGAAGCGGGCATCAAAGTCGCCTATTTGCATTCGGAAATTAAGACGCTTGAGCGCATTGAAATCATCCGCGATTTGCGTCTTGGCAAATACGATGTGTTGGTCGGCATCAACTTGCTGCGGGAAGGGCTCGATATTCCCGAGGTGTCGCTGGTCGCCATTTTGGACGCTGACAAAGAAGGGCTTTTGCGCTCGGAGCGTTCGCTCATTCAGACGATCGGCCGTGCGGCGCGCAACGCGAACGGCCATGTGATCATGTACGCCGATACGGTCACGAAATCGATGGAAATCGCCATTCAAGAAACGAAGCGGCGCCGGGCGATTCAAGAAGAATACAACCGGAAACATGGCATCGTGCCGCGGACGATCCAAAAAGACATTCGCGATGTCATCCGCGCAACATACGCGGCCGAGGAGACGGAAACGTACGAGGCGAAGCCGGCGGCTGCCAACATGACGAAACAAGACCGGGAAGAGCTGATTCGCAAGCTCGAAGCGGAGATGAAAGAAGCGGCCAAAGCGCTTGACTTCGAGCGGGCCGCCCAGCTGCGCGATGTCATTTTCGAGTTGAAAGCGGAAGGATGATGGCCGGGTGAACGGAACGGAGAAAATCATTGTCAAAGGGGCGCGCGCCCATAACTTGAAAAACATTGACGTCGAAATCCCGCGCGGCAAGCTCGTCGTTTTGACCGGGCTGTCCGGGTCGGGGAAATCGTCACTCGCGTTTGATACGATTTACGCCGAAGGGCAGCGGCGCTACGTCGAATCGCTGTCGGCGTACGCCCGCCAGTTTTTAGGGCAAATGGAAAAGCCGGATGTCGATGCGATTGAAGGGTTGTCGCCCGCCATTTCGATCGACCAAAAAACGACGAGCCGCAACCCGCGTTCAACGGTCGGCACGGTGACGGAAATTTACGACTATTTGCGGCTGCTGTTTGCCCGCATCGGCCGCCCGGTTTGTCCGACGCACGGCATTGAGATCCAATCGCAGACGATCGAGCAAATGGTTGACCGGCTGCTCGCCTACCCGGAGCGGACGAAAATGCAAATTTTGGCGCCGGTCGTCTCCGGACGGAAAGGGACGCACGCGAAAACGCTCGATGACATCCGCAAGCAAGGGTATGTGCGCGTCCGCATTGACGGCGAGATGCGCGAGGTGACGGAAGACATTGAGCTTGAGAAAAATAAAAAGCATTCGATTGAGGTCGTCGTCGACCGGGTTGTGATGAAAGACGGCATCGCGGCCAGGCTTGCCGATTCGTTGGAGACGGCGCTAAAGCTCGCGGACGGCAAAGTCATCGTCGATGTGATCGGCGAAGGCGAGCTGCTGTTTAGCGAAAAGCACGCCTGCCCGTATTGCGGCTTTTCGATTGGCGAGCTCGAGCCGCGGCTGTTTTCGTTCAACAGCCCGTACGGCGCCTGCCCGGACTGCGACGGGCTCGGGGCGAAGCTTGAAGTCGATCTCGATTTAGTCATCCCAAACGAGGAGCTGACGTTAAAAGAGCACGCCATCGCCCCGTGGGAGCCGCAAAGCTCGCAATATTACCCGCAGCTGCTGGAGGCCGTATGCCGCCATTACGGCATTCCGATGGACGTGCCGGTGAAAGATTTGCCGAAAGAGCAGCTGGACAAGCTTTTGTACGGCAGCGGCGGGGAGCCGATTCATTTTCGCTATACGACCGATTTCGGCCAAGTGCGCGAGCAATACGTCCCGTTTGAAGGCGTCGTCCCGAACGTCGAGCGCCGCTACCGGGAGACAAGCTCTGATTACATCCGCGAGCAGATGGAAAAATATATGGCCGAACAAGCTTGTCCGACGTGTAAAGGATACCGGCTGAAAAAAGAAAGTCTCGCCGTTTTGGTTGGGGGCAAGCATATCGGCGAAGTCACCGCCATGTCGGTGACCGAGGCGCTCGCATTCTTTGACGGGCTCGAACTGACGGAAAAAGAAACGCAAATCGCCCGCCTCATTTTGCGGGAAATTCGCGACCGGCTCGGTTTTTTGCAAAACGTCGGCCTCGACTACTTGACGCTCAGCCGCTCGGCCGGGACGCTCTCCGGCGGCGAGGCGCAGCGCATCCGCCTGGCGACGCAAATCGGCTCGCGACTGACCGGCGTGTTGTACGTGCTCGATGAGCCGTCGATCGGCCTTCATCAGCGCGACAACGACCGTTTGATCGCGACGCTGAAAAGCATGCGCGACCTCGGCAATACGCTCATTGTCGTGGAACATGACGAGGATACGATGTTGGCGGCCGATTATTTGATCGACATCGGCCCGGGGGCGGGCATTCACGGCGGCGAAGTCGTCGCCGCCGGCACGCCGGAAGAGGTGATGAACGACCCGAACTCGCTCACCGGCCAATATTTATCCGGGAAAAAGTTCATCCCGATTCCGGCTGAGCGGCGCCGGCCGGACGGGCGCTGGATTGAGGTCATCGGCGCGCGGGAGCACAATTTGAAAAACGTATCGGTGAACATCCCGCTCGGCACGTTTGTCGCTGTTACCGGGGTGTCGGGTTCGGGCAAAAGCACGCTCGTCAACGAAGTGCTCTACAAGGCGCTCGCGCAAAAGCTCAACCGGGCGAAAGCCAAACCGGGCGAGCATCGCGACATTCGCGGGCTCGAGCATCTCGATAAAGTGATTGACATCGACCAGTCGCCGATCGGCCGCACCCCAAGATCGAACCCGGCGACGTACACCGGGGTGTTTGACGACATCCGCGAGGTGTTTGCCTCGACGAACGAAGCGAAAGTGCGCGGCTACAAAAAAGGGCGCTTCAGCTTCAACGTCAAAGGCGGGCGCTGCGAGGCGTGCCATGGCGACGGGATCATCAAAATTGAGATGCACTTTTTGCCCGATGTATACGTCCCGTGCGAAGTGTGCCACGGCAAACGGTACAACCGCGAGACGCTGGAAGTGACGTACAAAGGGAAAACGATCGCCGATGTGCTTGACATGACGGTCGAAGATGCGCTTGACTTTTTCGCCTCGATTCCGAAAATTAAGCGCAAGCTTGAGACGCTCTATGATGTCGGCCTCGGCTATATGAAACTCGGCCAGCCGGCGACGACGCTTTCGGGCGGCGAGGCGCAGCGCGTCAAGCTTGCCGCGGAGCTGCACCGGCGCTCGAACGGCCGGACGCTCTACATCTTGGATGAGCCGACGACCGGGCTGCATGTCGATGACATTTCCCGGCTGCTTGACGTGCTTCATCGGCTCGTCGATAACGGCGACACGGTGCTCGTCATCGAGCATAACTTAGACGTGATCAAAACGGCTGACTATATCATTGACTTAGGTCCGGAAGGCGGCGACCGCGGCGGGCAAATCGTCGCCGCCGGCACGCCGGAAGAGGTGGCCGGGGTCGAGGCATCGCACACCGGCCGCTACTTACGACCGATTCTCGAGCGCGACCGGGCGCGCATGCAGGCGCGCTATGAGGCGGCGCAGGCGTGATGGGCCGGCGGAACTTGACGGATCGACCGAAGCGGCAAAGGCGCAGCGCCTTTGCCGCTTCTTTTTGCGCAGGAACGCGGGGAATGCCGTTGCAGCGATGCCAATGGCGGGCGTTTAGAGCGCTCTATTTTTCACGCGTTTGCGGTTTTGCGCAGACTGGGGCGCATGGGATGGCTTAGCGGACAGCCCGCTGCAAGGCGAAGATTTGAACCATCTCCTCCCATGAACAGATTTCCGAAAGAAGTCTTCCACTTCAAGGGGCGTTCCAGTAAGAAAGTGGGAGATCAACTCTTGAAACGAAAAGGGGTGACCCGAGAAGCCCCCGCGTCAAAGATCCGTTAGGATGTGAAGCGGCCGGCAGTTCACACGCAAGCTGTTCTAATGAAGGCGCTGAAAGCGGAAACTTTTTTTGCCAGGCAGCGTATATACAGATAGAGTGACGAAGGAAAGGGGATAGAGGGTTGTCGACGAACAAAGTGTTGTCCGCGCTTTGTTATTTCAGCGTCTTTTTCGCGCCGTTCCTTTTGCCGATTGTCGTCTATTTTGTCGTTGAGGATATGGACGTGAAACGCCATGCGAAGCGGTCGCTCGTGTCGCACTTGATTCCGGTTTTGACGGTCGGCTTGTTTATCGCGTTGTCGGCGTTTCCTGTCTTGCTCGGCCATTGGGGGGGCGAATCGTTTCTTTTTAGCGGTGGCCTCGTTTGGCTTGGCTTTCTCGCCGCCGGAGCGGTGAACCTCGTTGTCGTGATTTGGAATGTCGTGAAAGGCATTCAAGTGTTAAAATAAAAGATAACAGCGCCGCCAACGGAAAATGATGATTGCTGGCTGCCGGTTCGAGGCAAGATAGAACAAAAGCCCGCATGGGAAGCGGCGACCCGAAGAAGACCACAAGCAAAGATGGTGATGTGATGCTCAATTGGCTGATTGGAGTTTTTATTAATACGGTGCTGCTTATGGCGATTGACGGCTATTTTGCCGACATTCATTTCAGCGGCATGGGAGCGGCGTTTTTGGCGAGCTTGATTTTGGCGGTGCTCAATGCCGTTGTCCGCCCGGTGCTTATTTTGTTGACGCTGCCGGTGACGGTGTTGACGCTCGGCTTGTTTTTGTTTGTCATTAACGCCATCACGTTGATGATGACGGCCGGATTGATGGGCGATGCCTTCCAGATTGGCGGTTTTGGCACAGCGTTGCTCGCTTCGATCGTCTTGTCATTTTTCCACTTGCTTGTGCAAAAAGGGATTGTGGAGCCGCTGCGCAATCGGTCGTAATAAGGAAGCTGACGCAAACGGCCGCCTGTCTCTCAGTGAAATACGACATACAACATGACGAATCGGCTCGGTGTTTCGGTCGGGGTGAAAAAGGGTGTCAACATACCCCTTTTTCGTATTGATGCATATAGTTGTAAAACAATTCCGCCTCGCTATGCTTAGACCGGAGTCTCTCTGTTTTACGACGAAAGCGGCTTTTTGTCTCCATGGGCGCCACTTTAGGCGTCCTCGTTTTGTTTCCCCCGATGTTTTCCATTCAACGGTGAAACGAAACGTGCTACAATGGAAAAAGACGAAGAAAGGAGAGAAAGGCCGATTATGCCAAAAGTGCGGACAAAAGACATCATCGAACAGTTCCAGCTCGAGCTCGTCAGCGGCGCCGAAGGCATTTACCGTCCGATTACGACAAGTGATTTGTCGCGGCCGGGGATTGAAATGGCCGGTTATTTCGCCTACTATCCGGCGGAGCGCCTGCAGCTGCTCGGGCGGACGGAGCTGTCGTTTTATGAAACGTTGACGCCGGGAGAAAAGCAGGCGCGGATGGAGCGGCTTTGTACCGATATTACGCCCGGGATTATCGTCTCGCGCGGCTTGGATGTGCCGCCGGAGTTGATCGCAGCGTCCGAGCGCCAGTCGGTGCCGGTCATGCGCTCGACGATGAAAACGACCCGGTTGTCAAGCCGGTTGACAAACTATTTAGAAAGCAAGCTTGCCCCGACAACGGCGGTGCACGGTGTCCTCGTCGATGTGTACGGTGTCGGCGTATTGATTACAGGCAAAAGCGGCGTCGGCAAAAGCGAGACGGCGCTCGAGCTTGTCAAGCGCGGCCATCGGCTGGTCGCCGATGACTGTGTCGAAATCCGCCAAGAGGACGAGGATACGTTGATCGGCAGCGCGCCGGAGCTGATTGAACATTTGCTTGAAATTCGCGGACTTGGCATTATTAATATGATGACCTTGTTCGGCGCCGGGGCGGTGCTGCCGCATAAGCGCATTTCCTTGGTCATTGATTTAGAGCTGTGGGACCCACAGAAGCAATACGACCGGCTCGGTTTGGAAGAAGAAAGGGTAAAAATTTTGGACACCGAATTGCCCAAACTGACGATTCCGGTTCGCCCGGGGCGCAACTTGGCGGTCATCGTCGAGGTGGCGGCGATGAATTTCCGGCTGAAACGGATGGGGGTCAATGCGGCCGAGGAATTTTCGGCGCGGCTGAGCGATGCCATTGAAGAAGGGGAACATGACGAAACATAGCAATCGTCTGGAAAACAGCGCTGTTCCTTCCATCGCTCGTTCTTGGGCAATAGAGAAACAGCACTTTTATGCCGCTTCTTCATAGTGGAGCACGATTTCCGGCTCAATCCCCCACCCTTGAAAATGAACAAGGAAGTTCCGGTAAGAATGACTGTTGGCGGAAGATATGACGATGACGGTCAAATGAACAGAAGCTGCGGCGACCATCAATCACCGCAAAGGAGGCGTTCAACATGGAACCGGCAATCGAGCCACTGGACCGCGTGTTTTTGCAGCTTGGTCCGATTACAATTTATTGGTACGGCGTCATTATCGGCACGGGCGTCTTGATCGGGCTGTGGCTCGCCACCCGCGAGGCGGTGCGGCGCGGCTTGCCGAAAGAGACGTTTGTCGATTTGGTGCTGTTTGCCGTGCCGATCGCCATTGTCTGCGCGCGGGCGTATTACGTGCTGTTTGAGTGGGACTACTATTCCAAACATTTGGCGGAGATTCCGCAAATTTGGCAAGGCGGCCTTGCCATTCACGGCGGCTTGATCGGGGCGGTGGCGACCGCTGTCGTGTTTGCCCGCGTGCGCGGGCTGTCGTTTTGGAAGCTTGCCGATATTGCCGCACCGAGCATCATTTTAGGCCAGGCGATCGGGCGCTGGGGCAATTTCATGAACCAAGAGGCGCACGGCGGCCCGGTGTCGCGCGAATTTCTGGAAAACTTGCATTTGCCGGATTGGATCATCAACCAAATGTACATTGACGGCCGCTATTGGCATCCGACGTTTTTGTACGAATCGCTTTGGAACATCGCGGGCTTTTGTCTTTTGCTTTGGCTCCGGCGCGTCAACTTGCGGCGCGGCGAGCTGTTTTTGTCGTATTTGATTTGGTATTCCGTCGGCCGCTTTTGGATTGAAGGGATGCGCACCGACAGCTTGATGCTGGCCGGCGGTTTGCGGGCGGCGCAAGTGATGTCCGTGACGCTCATCGTTTTGTCTGTGACGCTTTGGATTGTGCGCCGGGCAAAAGGCTGGGCCAAGGAGCGGTATCAAGACTAGCAAAGGCCCTGTTCCGCTGGGGCGATTCAAAAGCCATCATGCACGGGCAAGACTAGCAAAGGAGAGAGGAGAACATGACAGGAACGTTGCAACGCGGCGTGCTCGCCGGGCTGAAGACATCGTGGGCGCTCGGGAAAATCATTTTCCCCGTGACGCTCGTTTTGGCGTTGCTGCAACCGACGCCGCTTTTTTCGTGGATCATTGAGGGGGTCGCGCCGCTGATGAAATGGTTCGGCTTATCCGGCGATGCGGCCGTGCCGCTTGTGCTCGGCAAGTTGCTTGGGCTGTACGCGGCGATCGGGGCGATGCTGACGATCGAGTTTACGGTGAAAGAAGTGTTCATTCTCGCGGTCATGCTTTCCTTCTCCCATAACTTGATCGTTGAGTCATCGGTCGCCTCGCGCACCGGGATGAGCGTCTGGCTGATGATCGTCGTGCGCATCGGGCTCGCGTTGGTATCCGGGCTGTTGATCGCCCATCTATGGGACGGGGGACAGGAGATCGCCCAATATGGGTTTGTCACGCATGAAGCCGCGCCGCCGTCCGGCTGGGGAGCGATCATCTTGGCGGCGCTGAAAAAAGCGGTTGCCGGCATCGTGCAGCTCGTCGCGATCGTCATCCCGCTTATGACGGTCATTCAAATATTAAAAGAACGCCACTGGATCGAGACGGTTTCGCGCTGGATGGCGCCGGCGACGAAGATGCTGGGCATGAGCCCAAACACGTCGCTCACGCTCGCCGCCGGCTTTGTGTTCGGCCTGGCGTACGGGGCGGGGGTGATGATTCAGGCGGCGAAAGAAGACGGCGTCTCGAAGCGCGATTTGACGCTGGCGTTTATTTTTCTCGTATCTTGCCATGCGGTCGTCGAGGATACGCTCATTTTCGTCCCGCTTGGCATTCCCGTCTGGCCGCTGCTTTTGATCCGCCTGCTGACGGCGGTGCTTCTGACGATGGCCGTGGCGTTCATTTGGCGCCGCTTTGAACAATCGACTAGAAAGGAAGCCGCTTCATGACGATTCGCACCATTTTGTTTGACCTTGACGGCACGTTGATTGATACGAATGAGCTCATCATCCAGTCGTTTTTGCATACGTTGGAACAATACTACCCGGGCCGCTACGGGCGCGAGGACGTCTTGCCGTTTATCGGCCCGTCGCTTTATGAAACGTTCGGCTCGCTCGATCCGGAACGGATGGAAGAAATGGTGAAAACGTACCGCACGTTCAATCATGCCCGCCATGACGAGCTGATCCGCGAGTTTGAGACGGTGTATGAAACGATCGAAACGCTCCACCGCCACGGATTCCGCTTGGGCGTTGTGACGACGAAAATTCATGACACCGCCTTGATGGGGCTGAGAAAAACGCGGTTGGAACCGTTTTTCTCGTGCGTCATCGGCCTTGATGACGTCACGCGGCCAAAGCCCGATCCCGAGCCGATTCATAAAGCGCTTGGCATGTTGCAGTCAACGCCGGACGAAGCGCTCATGGTCGGGGACAACTACCACGACATTTTGGCCGGCAAAAACGCCGGAGTGAAAACAGCCGGCGTCGCCTGGGCGATTAAAGGGCGCGAATATTTGGCACAATATGAACCGGACTATATGCTGGAAAAAATGAGTGATTTGTTGGATATTGTCGGCGTACACGAATGAAAGGAGGAAGCCGCTCCCGCATTCCGGGGGCGGCGCCCCTAATGAGACGGACGACCAAATACCCCGTTCAAGGGGCGAACTCGCTCTGGCAATTGTATCGCACCGTATCGTTTTGGAAAGTGCTGAAAAACGTCATCATCATCCAAATCGGGCGCTACACGCCGTTTTTGCCGCTGAAACGCTGGCTGTACCGCACGTTTCTCGGCATGAACATCGGCGAGCAGACCGCCCTCGCCTTTATGGTCATGCCGGACATTCTCTTCCCGGAAAAAATCCATATCGGCCGCAACTGCGTCATCGGCTACAATACGACCATTCTCGCCCACGAATATTTGATTGACGAATACCGCCTCGGGGATGTCGTGATCGGCGATGAGGTGATGGTCGGCGCGAACTCGACCATTTTGCCCGGTGTGGTGATCGGCGACCGCGCTGTCGTCGCCGCCGGCACCGTCGTCCATCAAGACGTCCCGCCTGGAGCGATGGTCGCCGGCTGCCCGATGCGCATCGTCCGCCGGAATGACGCGCCTTCCGATTGAACGGGGGCGGGTTTTTGTGTGGAAAATCTGGAAGATCGAGTGTTGCAGTTTTTCGATCACAAAGTGGTCAAATTGACGATGGTGATTTTCTTGATCGCGATCATGGGGCGGAGGCGGTCGCCTATACGGTGCGGAATGAAACGGACAAGTGCTTCCCGTTTTGGAAGCGGTCTTGTCCGTTTTGTTGTGGATGGCGCGTTCCCTCTTGACGCTGTGGCCGCAAAGGAGTAAACTACTTATAACTTCATTTCTCTACCATATTAGCAAACTAAAGTATTTTGATAAAGGGCGTGGGGACATGGCGAAAAGGTTGTTCATGTTTGAAAAACCGTTAGGCATGCGCGATACGCTGCCGTTTTTATATGAGTTGAAAAAGCAAGTGCGCTCGGTGATGGCCGAGGAGATTGAACGGTGGGGGTATGAGTTTATCGAAACGCCGACGTTGGAGTATTATGAAACGGTCGGGGCGGCGTCGGCGATCGCCGATCACCGGCTGTTTAAGCTCCTCGACCAGCAAGGGCATACGCTCGTGCTTCGGCCCGATATGACGGCGCCGATCGCCCGGGTGGCGGCGTCGCGGTTGTATGACGACGGCAATCCGCTCCGCTTGGCGTACAACGCCAACGTGTTCCGCGCCCAACAGCGCGAAGGCGGGCGGCCGGCGGAGTTTGAGCAGATCGGTGTGGAGCTGGTTGGCGACGGCACGGTGACCGCCGATGCCGAGGTGATCAGTTTGATGGTCGCGCTGCTGAAACGGGCAGGGCTCGGTCGCTTTTCGGTGGCCATCGGCCATATCGGGTATGTGAATGCGCTGTTTTTGGAAATTTTAGGGAATGAAGAGCGGGCGAGCGTATTGCGCCGTTTCTTATATGAGAAAAACTACGTCGGCTACCGTGAACATGTGAAGTCATGGCCGCTCTCATCGATCGATCAAAAGCGGCTGTTGGATCTTCTTTCGCTGCGCGGCGGAACGGACGTGATAGACGAGGCGAAAACGCTCGTCACAAGCGACGAAGGGCGGCGGGCGGCCGACGAGTTGTCCGCGCTTATGGCGGCGCTTCGGACGTACGGAGTGGCCGAGGCGGTGAAGCTTGATATGGCGCTTGTCAGCCATATGAGCTACTACACCGGCATTTTGTTTGACGTGTACGCCGAGCAGGTCGGATTCCCGATCGGCAACGGCGGGCGGTACGATGATTTGTTGGCGAAGTTTTCCCGTCCGGCGCCGGCGACGGGGTTTGGGTTGCGCGTTGACCGGTTGATTGAGGCGATCGGGGAAACGGATGTGCGCGGTGACATCGAGTGCATCGTCTTCAGCCAAGAGCGGCTGGCGGAAGCGGTGGAGTTGGCGGAAGCGAAACGGGCGGAAGGCCAGCGCGTCGTCTTGCAGCACATCGCCGGCATTCGCGATATTGACGCCTACAGCCAGCGCTACCGGTCGATTGTGTATTTGCTCGGCCGCGGCGGCGGGCATAACGAACCATGAACGCCGGAGACACGAAACCTGCAGCGGATGAAGCAGGGGAGCGGCGGATGGGAATGATACGAAGGAGCGCATAGGGCAAAAGAGACGAAAAGGCCATGCAATGAAAGAGGCGATCCGCGCTTTCTGAGGCCGGAAGGGGATGGCGGAAGCGGATGAGGCCGCGGGCCGCAAAACGCCGCGGCGAGGCGCGGCGTTTGACATGATGAGGAGCAAGGAGGAAGAACGATGCTGACGATTGCGATGCCAAAAGGGCGCATTTTCGACGAAGCGCTTGAGCTTCTCCGCCAGGCCGATTACCGGCTGCCGCCGGAGTTTGAAGAGTCGCGCAAGCTTGTGATCGAGGTGGCGGAGGAGCAGCTGCGCTTTATTTTGGCGAAACCGATGGATGTCGTCACATATGTGGAGCATGGGGTCGCCGATTTGGGCATTGCCGGCAAGGATGTGTTAATGGAAGAAGAGCGGAACGTATACGAGCTATTGGATTTGCAAATCAGCCGCTGCCATTTGGCGGTGGCCGGGCTGCCGGATGGGAAGATGAACGAAATCGCGCCGCGGGTGGCGACGAAATACCCCAATATTGCGTCGACGTATTTTCGCGAACAAGGTGAGCAAGTGGAAATCATCCGTTTGAACGGATCGATTGAGCTCGCCCCGCTCATTGGACTCGCCGACCGGATCGTCGATATTGTTTCGACCGGACAGACGCTCCGGGAAAACGGGCTGGTTGAACTGGAGCGCATCGCCGAGGTGACATCGCGCCTTATCGTCAATCCGGCGAGCTACCGGCTGAATGGCGGGATGATTGAACGGTTGGTCGACCGGTTGGCGGCGGTGATCCCGCAGCCGTAGGAAAAAAAGTGCGACGGAGCGGAACGTGGTTTCCCACGGATGGTTTGGTGAAGGCTCGACTTGGCGTTGCCAACTGGAGAAGCGGCGTTCGCCACGCCGAAGCGATGGCCAGTGGATGAAAATCGATGGCGACACAGAAAGGGGAGCGAACGATGAAAATCGAACGGGTGCAAGGCAGCGTGTCGCTAAGGCGGACGATTGAAAGCGGAACGGAGGAGCAGCGGCGTGCGGTGCTTGATATCATCGCCGCCGTGCGCGCCCGCGGCGATGAAGCGCTGAAAGAATACACGGAACGGTTTGACGGCGTCCGGTTGGATGCGCTCAAGGTGACGGAAGCGGAACTGGAGCGGGCGCATGCGGCGATGGACGCGGACATGCTTCAGATCATTCGCGAAGCGGCGGCCAACATTCGCGACTACCACAAACGGCAAAAACGCGAATCATGGTGGATGACGAACGAAGACGGGACGATTCTCGGGCAAAAAGTGACGCCGCTTGATGCGGTCGGGTTGTACGTGCCGGGGGGGACGGCCGCCTACCCGTCATCGGTGCTCATGAACGTCATTCCCGCGCAAGTGGCGGGGGTGAAGCGGATTGTCATCACCTCGCCGCCGAATGAAGACGGCACGCTGCCGGACGGCGTGTTGGCGGCGGCGTATGAACTTGGGGTGACCGAAATTTACAAAGTCGGCGGCGCGCAGGCGATCGCCGCATTGGCGTATGGGACGGAAACGATCCGGCCGGTCGATAAAATTTTCGGGCCGGGCAATATTTATGTCGCGTTGGCGAAGCGGGAAGTGTTCGGGCATGTGGCGATCGACATGATCGCCGGGCCGAGCGAAATTGTCGTGCTCGCCGATGAAACGGCGCGCCCGGATGAGATTGCCGCCGATTTGTTGTCACAGGCTGAACATGACGCGCGGGCGTCGGCCATTTTGCTGACGCCGTCGATGAAGCTGGCGCTTTCGGTGGCGAGCGAAATCGAACGGCAGCTCGAGACGCTGCCGCGCCGCGACATCGCCCGGGCGGCGCTTGAGAAGTATGGCGCCATTTATGTGACCGAGACGCTTGAGGAAGCGGTCGAGGCAGTGAACGAGCTGGCGCCGGAGCATTTGGAAGTGATGACGGCCGAACCGCTCGCCTTGCTCGGCCGGCTCCGCCATGCGGGGGCGATGTTTTTCGGCCGCTTCAGCTCCGAACCGGTCGGCGACTATTTCGCCGGGCCGAACCACGTGCTGCCGACGAACGGGACGGCAAGGTTTTCAAGCGGCTTGAGCGTCGATGAGTTTGTGAAAAAATCAAGCGTGATCGTTTACAGTGAAGCGGCATTGACACAACATGGCGAAAACATCGCCGCCTTCGCCCGCCTCGAGGGGCTGGAGGCGCACGCGCGCGCCGTTGAGATGCGGCTGAAGAAAGGGGAATGAACGATGGCAAGGGAAGCGACGATCGCGAGGACGACGAACGAGACGAGCATTGAGCTGCGTTTGGCGATTGACGGCGAAGGAAAAGCCGAACTGGAAACGGGCGTGCCGTTTTTGACCCATATGCTCGATTTGTTTGCGAAGCACGGCCAGTTCGATTTGCGCATTGCCGCCAAAGGCGACACGCACATTGACGACCACCATACGACGGAAGACATCGGCATTTGCCTCGGGCAGGCGATCAAAGAGGCGCTTGGCGACAAAAAGGGGATCAAGCGGTATGGCAATGCGTTTGTGCCGATGGATGACGCCTTGGCCCAAGTGGTGATCGACTTGAGCAACCGTCCGCATTTTGAGTTTCGCGGCGAGTTTCCGTCAGCGAAAGTCGGTGCGTTCGATGTCGAACTCGTCCATGAGTTTTTATGGAAGCTGGCGCTTGAGGCGCGCATGAATTTGCACGTCATCGTCCATTACGGACGCAATACGCACCATATGATCGAGGCGGTGTTTAAGGCGCTCGGGCGGGCGCTCGATGAAGCGACGATGATCGACCCGCGCGTCAAAGGCGTCCCATCGACGAAAGGGATGCTGTAAAGTCCATGGGCGCCGGGAGCGGCGAAAGCGGGATGGCCCGCCGTCCCACGGGGCGGCGGCTTGACGAATTCGCGCGCCGGCGAAATCGGCGCGCCCATTGGCGGGAACATGATGGCAATGAAAAGGGTGGGATGACGATGATCGGCATCATCGATTATGGCATGGGCAACTTATACAGCGTCCGCAAAGCGCTTGAGCGGCTCGGCTGCCCGTATATCGTCAGCGGCGACCAAGGCGAATTGCGGCGGGCGGATGGGCTTCTTTTGCCTGGGGTCGGCTCGTTTCGCGACGCGATGCACATTTTGAACGAGACAGGCCTCGCCGATTTCATTCGTGAAGCGGCCCGGGGCGGCACGCCGCTGCTCGGCATTTGTTTAGGGATGCAGCTGTTGTTTGACGAAAGTGAGGAAAACGGGCCGACCGAAGGGCTTGGCTTGCTGCGCGGCCGCGTCGTCCGCTTTTCGGGCGTCACGAAAACGGGCGAACGGTATAAAGTGCCGCATATGGGCTGGAACCGGCTCCGTTTTCATCGCCCGTCGCCGCTTCTGCATGGCGTTAGGGAAGGGCACGTGTATTTTGTTCATTCGTATTACGTCGTTCCGGGCGATGAGGACGTCGTGTTGGCAAGCAGCGAGTATGACGTGGACGTCCCGGCGGTTGTCGGGCGCGGCAACGTATGGGGTGCGCAGTTTCACCCGGAAAAAAGCGGCGCGGTCGGCATGAGCATATTGCGCAACTATGTCGGCATTGTCGCGGGAAGGGGGAATGGCTGATGGCGGCGTTTACGGTGTATCCGGCGATCGATATGCGCGGCGGCAAATGCGTCCGCCTGCTGCAAGGCGATTACAACAAAGAAACGGTGTACGGCGACTCGCCGGTGGCGATGGCCGAGCAGTTTGCGGCCCAAGGGGCGAAGTGGATTCATATGGTCGATTTGGACGGGGCGAAAGAAGGGCGGCGGGTGAACGACCGGTTTGTCATTGAGGCGGCCCGTTTGGGCGTCAACGTGCAAGTCGGCGGCGGCATCCGCACGGAAGCCGATGTCGCCTACTATTTGGAACATGGCGTCGCCCGCGTCATTTTGGGAAGCGCGGCGATTTCCGACCCGCCGTTTGTGAAACAGATGTTGAAAACATACGGCCGCCGCATCGTGATCGGCATTGACGCCCGCGACGGCTTCGTGGCGACGGAAGGATGGCTTTCGACGTCGAACGTGAAAGCGGAAGAACTTGGGCAAATGCTCGCCGAGGCCGGGGCGGAGACGTTTATTTTCACCGATATTGCGACCGACGGCACGCTGTCGGGTCCGAACATCGCCGCTTCCGTCCGTCTCGCCGCGGCGACGGGAAAAGAAGTGATCGCCTCTGGCGGCGTCAGCTCGCTTGACGATTTGCGCGCGCTCTGCGAATATGCCGGACAAGGCATCGGCGGGGCGATCGTCGGCAAGGCGCTTTATACGAACCAGTTTACGCTTGCGGAAGCGTTAAAGGCGGTGAGCGGGCGATGATCACGAAACGCATCATCCCGTGCCTTGACGTGAAAGACGGCCGCGTCGTGAAAGGGGTGCAGTTTGTCCAGCTGCGCGATGCCGGCGACCCGGTCGAGCTTGCGAAGGCGTACGATGAACAAGGGGCGGACGAGCTCGTGTTTTTGGACATTTCCGCTTCCCACGAAGGGCGGAAAACGATGGTCGATGTCGTCGAGCGCGTCGCTGCCGAGCTGGCGATTCCGTTTACGGTCGGCGGCGGCATCCACTCGCTTGACGACATGAAGCGCATGTTGCGCGCCGGCGCCGATAAAGTGTCGCTCAACACCGCTGCGGTGCTCCATCCGTCATTGGTGACCGAAGGGGCGGACTTTTTCGGTTCGCAATGCATCGTCGTTGCCATTGACGCGAAATACGATGAAACGATTGGCTCCTGGCGCGTCTATACGCACGGCGGCCGCAACGCGACCGAGTGGGAAGTGGTCGCTTGGGCGCAGGAAGCGGTCCGTTTGGGCGCCGGGGAGATTTTGCTGACGAGCATGGATGCCGATGGCGGCAAAAACGGCTTTGACATTGCCTTGACGCGGCGGGTGAGCGAAGCGGTGTCGGTTCCGGTCATCGCCTCAGGCGGCGCCGGCAAGGCGGAGCATTTTCTCGAAGCGTTTGTGGAAGGGAAAGCAGACGCGGCGCTCGCGGCCTCCATTTTCCACTACAAAGAGACGTCGGTCGGGCAAGTGAAAGCGTACTTAAAAGAAAAAGGGGTGAACGTGCGGTGACAGCGGACATCCGGTTTGACGGCAACGGGCTTGTGCCTGCGATCGTTCAAGATGCGCAAAGCAAAGAAGTGCTCACGCTTGCTTATATGAATAAAGAGTCGCTCAAAAAAACACTCGAGACGGGGGAAACGTGGTTTTACAGCCGCTCGCGCCAAGAGTTGTGGCATAAAGGGGCGACGTCCGGGAACGTGCAGCGCGTTGTCGACATCCGCTACGACTGCGATGCCGACGCGCTGCTCGTGCTCGTTGAGCCGGCCGGTCCGGCGTGCCATACGGGGGCGTACTCGTGCTTTTCCCGCTCGCTTGACGGCGCGGCGCGCACGCCGGCGGCCGACCGGTTTGCGATTTTGAACGAGCTGGAGCGGATCATCGCCAAGCGCGACGCCGAACGGCCGGAAGGGGCGTACACGACGTATTTGTTTGAAAAAGGCGTCGACAAAATCTTGAAAAAAGTCGGCGAAGAAGCGGCGGAAGTCATCATCGCGGCAAAAAACCGGAGCCATGACGAGCTGAAATGGGAAGCGGCGGATTTGTTGTACCATTTGCTTGTTTTGCTGCGCGAACAAAAGCTGCCGCTTGACGCCGTGCTTGCGACGCTTGCCGAGCGGCACGCGCAAAAAACGGAAGCGGCGGAACAACCCCAATCGTAAGCTGATGGGCGGCGAAGGCCTGCTCACGGGAACGATTGGAAACGGAGAAATGGGAAAACGGGATGCCCGCCACTCAGGCTGCGGGGCTCGTGGCTCGCGTGAGCGAACCGCGGAGGCAGCCGGAGGGTGGGGCATCCTTTTTTGACGTCTCCGAAGCTTGGCGGACGGCGATGGTGCGGCTGCCATCTTTTTTGGCCGAGTTTTGTTGTCTGTTTCAGCGGCCAATATGATATACTGTTGTTCGACGAATTTTACGGACGACGGAGGACAGAATGGGAAAACAACTGAAGCGATCATCACGAAAGGCGACGATTGTACCGTTTATCCAGAACGGAGAGTATTTTTTCAAAAAAGGGATGAAAGCATACGAGCGGGGCGATTTGCATAAGGCGAGAAAATATTTCGAGCGCGCCGTCCGTTTGGATGAGCGCGATGCGTCGTTTGCCCTGCAGCTGGCGCTTGTATTGTCCGAGCTTGGCGAATACCAGTTTTCGAACCAATGGCTGTTCAAAATTATTCATGATCTCGACGAAACGATGGACGACTGTTTGTATTTTTTGGCGAACAATTTCGCCTGTCTCGGTTTGTTCCGTGAGGCAGGACAATATGCGGAACAGTATTTGGCGCATGAGCCGGACGGGGAGTTTGCTGACGATGCGGCCGATTTGTTGGAACTGCTCAAGCTCGACCGGCATGATGTCAGCGAGGAGCAAGAACAGCTGATCACCATGCAGGAGCGGGCCCGGTATTTGCTTGAGCAGGAGCAGTTTGCGGAGGCGATCGAGGCGTTAGAGGCGATCGTTTCCCGGTACCCGGAATTTTGGTCGGCGCACAACAACTTGGCGCTTGCCTATTTTTACAGCGGGGACGTTGAAAAGGCGAAACAGAAGCTGTTGGATGTGCTGAAGCGCGACCCCGGCAACTTGCATGCGCTTTGCAATGCGCTCGTCTTCGCCTATTATTTGCACGACCAAGAACAGGTCGCCGCTCTTTGCGAGACGTTGGCGGCTCTTTACCCGCTTTTCCGCGAGCACCAATACAAGCTCGGGGCCACCTTTGCCCTTGTCGGGCGGTTCGACTCGGCGTTTCGCTGGTTGTATCGCCTGTATAAGAACGGTTTTGAGGGCGACGGGCCGTTTTATTACTGGCTCGCTTACGCCGCGTACTATACCGGGCACGAATCGTTGGCGCGGCAAGTGTGGGAAACGCTCACCGCCCTTCACCCGGAAAAGCGCGGCGAAGAGCCGTGGACTGCCCCTATGCTGTTGGATGAAACAATTCTCCACATTGTTCAGCTGTTTGAAGGGGAGGAGCTTGTCGACCGGCTATACGGGCTGTATTTGTTCAGCCGTTCGAAGCAAGCGGAGGAGCAGGCGCTGTCGTTGGCCGTCTCCCGCTTGCTGCCGGCTGATCCGCGCTTGCGTCCGTTCATCGACTCGTTTTTATTTGGCTTAACCGCCGGCTCGTCCGCCCAGGCGGCGAATATCGGCCGCATGGTCGATGCCCTTTCGGCAAATAATGAGGAAAAGGAGGCGCTTTGCCGCTTTGCGTTCGCGACTGCCGTCCATCCGTTGGCCGAGGGCGAACGGTTTGCGAACGGAGCGGCGTGGGCGGCCGCGATTGAATACGTTTGGCGCCAGCGGCAAGGGGAACATGTGACGCAAAAAGCGCTGGCCGCCAAATACGGCGTTTCCGTGACGACGGTGCAAAAGTACGTGCGAAAAGTGCGTCGGCTATGGCCGTGAGCAAATCAATAGACGCCGTGCGCCGACTTTTATACGATGGAGATGGAATCATTTTGGAGCGAAGGAGTGGACGTTGTGGCGGACGAGAAAATTTATGACGTGATTATTGCCGGGGCCGGGCCGGCAGGGCTGACGGCGGCTGTCTATACATCGCGCGCCAATTTGTCGACCTTGATGATCGAGCGCGGCGTCCCGGGCGGGCAGATGGTGAATACCGAAGAAGTGGAAAACTATCCGGGCTTTGAGACGATTTTAGGACCCGAATTAGCCACCAAAATGTTTGAACATGCGAAAAAGTTTGGGGCGGAATACGCTTACGGCGATGTGAAAGAAATCATCGATGGCGAGGCGTACAAAACGGTCATCGTCGGCGACAAAGAGTACAAGGCCCGCGCGGTCATCATCGCCACCGGAGCCGAATACAAAAAGCTCGGCGTGCCGGGGGAAGCGGAGCTCGGCGGCCGCGGCGTTTCGTACTGCGCCGTATGCGACGGGGCGTTTTTTAAAGGAAAAGAGTTGGTTGTTGTCGGCGGCGGCGACTCGGCGGTCGAAGAAGGGGTGTATTTGACGCGCTTTGCCAATAAAGTGACGATCGTTCACCGCCGCGACCAGCTGCGGGCGCAAAAAATTTTGCAAGACCGGGCGTTTGCCAACGAGAAAATCGATTTCATCTGGAACCATACAGTGA
Organism: Geobacillus sp. BK01; assembly: GCF_052220245.1. NCBI lineage: Bacteria > Bacillati > Bacillota > Bacilli > Caryophanales > Anoxybacillaceae > Geobacillus > Geobacillus sp. BK01. Next base: position 30,349 of record NZ_JBQPTH010000009.1, on the reverse strand, counting down.
AACAAATCAATGAAAAGGACGGAAAAGTCGGCAGTGTGACGCTTGTGCATACGCAAACAGGGGAAGAGCGTGAATTCCCGTGCGACGGCGTCTTCATTTACATCGGGATGGTGCCGCTCTCGAAACCGTTTGCGAGCCTTGGCATTACAAACGAAAACGGCTATATTGTGACGAACGAGCAGATGGAAACGAAAGTGCCGGGCATTTTCGCCGCCGGCGATGTGCGCGAAAAAACGCTCCGGCAAATCGTCACGGCGACCGGCGACGGCAGCATCGCCGCCCAAAGCGCCCAACATTATGTTGAAGAACTGAAAGAAAAATTAAATACGCAAGGGGTCAGCTAAGCCGGTAACCAAACCGCAACCGAACCGTAATGGTTATTTAATCCAGATGTAACATGAATGCAATAAAGATTTTGTATGCTATAGATAAGTAATTGACCCCCTTTTATATAGACCTTTTATGGAGCGGCGCGGGCGTTTGTCCGCGCCTTTTTTTTGATGACTGCCGCGCGACGGCGGTTTTGTTTCCAACGGTTTGTAGGTTGGAGCGGCTTAACTATTTATGGTAAAATGAAGATGACGATGGCTAGGTTTGGGCCATGTTTGGGGTGAACGAATTGCAACGGGTAACGAATTGCGTACTATATAAAGACGGCCGGGTGCTGCTTTTGCAAAAGCCAAAACGCGGGTGGTGGGTCGCCCCGGGCGGCAAAATGGAGCCCGGAGAGACGGTGCGCGAAGCTTGCATTCGCGAATACCGGGAAGAGACGGGCATTTATTTAAAAAATCCGGAGTTGAAAGGCGTTTTTACGATCGTGATGAAAAATGGGGATGAAACGGTGTCGGAGTGGATGATGTTTACGTTTTTCGCCGACGACTTCATCGGCGAAAACGTGCCGTCTTCCGAAGAAGGGACACTCGCCTGGCATGAGGTTGAGACGCTTTCGACGCTGCCGATGGCCCCTGGCGACTACCATATTTTAGACTACGCTTTAAAAGGCCGAGGAATCTTGTACGGAGCATTTGTGTATACGGAGGAATTTGAGCTGCTTTCGTATCGCCTTGATCCGAGTTAACGGAGAGGAGAGAAGAAGATGGGGCAAAACGGGACGGTGCAGCCGATCCAGCTCGTCATTATTACCGGCATGTCCGGGGCGGGGAAAACGGTGGCGATCCAAAGTTTTGAAGACCTCGGTTTTTTTTGCGTTGACAATTTGCCGCCGACGTTGTTGCCAAAGTTTTTGGAGCTGGTGAAAGAGTCCGGGAATAAAATGAATAAAGTCGCGCTCGTCATGGACTTGCGCAGCCGCGACTTTTTTGACCATTTGTTCGCGGCGCTCGACGAATTGTCCGAGCAGGCATGGATTGTGCCGCAAATTTTGTTTTTAGACGCGCAAGACTCCACGCTTGTTGCGCGCTACAAAGAAACGCGTCGGACGCACCCGCTCGCGCCGAACGAGCCGCCGCTTGAAGGGATTCGCCTGGAGCGGAAACTGCTCGAGGAGATTAAAGGGCGGGCGCAAATCATTTACGATACGACCGGACTTAAGCCGCGCGAACTGCGGGAAAAAATCGTCCGCCAGTTTTCGTCGCACACCCAGTCCGGGTTTACAGTCAACGTCATGTCGTTCGGCTTTAAGTACGGCATTCCGATTGATGCTGATTTAGTGTTTGATGTCCGCTTCTTGCCGAATCCGCATTATATTGAGCATATGCGCCCGAAAACCGGACTGGATGACGAAGTATCATCGTATGTGTTAAAATGGGGAGAAACACAAAAATTTTTAGAAAAGTTGCTTGACTTGTTGACGTTTATGTTGCCGTATTACCAGCGCGAGGGGAAAAGCCAGCTGGTGATCGCCATCGGCTGCACGGGCGGGCAACACCGCTCGGTGGCGCTGGCGGAGTATATCGCCCGCCATTTTTCCGCTGATTACAAAACGGCTGTCTCGCACCGGGACATGGAGAGGAGAAAGGAAGCGCATCGATGAGAGACGAACAAGCAGCAAAAATCGTCGTCATCGGCGGCGGCACCGGGTTGCCCGTCTTGTTGCGGGGGCTTAAGCAATATGAGCTCGACTTGACTGCCATTGTCACCGTCGCCGATGACGGGGGGAGTTCCGGGCGGCTGCGGGATGAGCTGCGCATCCCGCCGCCCGGGGATGTACGCAATGTGCTCGCCGCGCTGTCTGATGTCGAACCGCTCATTGTCGAGCTGTTTCAGCATCGGTTTCAAAACGGCAACGGCTTATCCGGCCATTCGCTTGGCAACTTGATTTTGGCGGCGCTCACATCGATCACCGGCGATTTTGTGAAAGCGATTCGCGAGATGAGCAAAGTATTGAACGTGCACGGTCAAGTGTTGCCGGCAGCGAACAAAAGCGTCGTGTTGCATGCGGAAATGGAAGATGGTTCCATTGTTTCTGGCGAGTCCAAAATTCCGAATGCGGGCAAAAAAATTAAGAGGGTGTTTTTAACCCCGGAAGATATTGAACCGCTGCCGGAAACGATTGCCGCCATCCGCCGAGCCGATTTGATCGTCATCGGGCCGGGAAGCCTATATACGAGCATTTTGCCGAATTTGCTCGTGCCGAAAATCGGGCAGGAAGTATGCAAGGCGAAGGCGAAAAAAATCTATATATGCAACATTATGACCCAAGCCGGCGAGACGCCGCACTATACGGTGAGCGACCATGTGAAGGCGCTTCACCGCCATCTTGGCGGTCCGTTTTTGGATGCGGTGATCGTCAACAGCGGGGCGATTCCGGAAGTCATCCGCCGCCGTTACGAGGAGGAGCGGGCCGAACCGGTGCGGGACGACAGCAGCGGACTCAGCGTCCAAGTCATTCACGACGACATTGTTACGTATGAAGATGGGGTCATTCGTCATAATACAGCGAAAGTCGCCGCCCTTCTTCTCGGGCTGCTTCCCCGCCGCTAGGCAGGCGCCGGGCGGTCAGGCATGGTTATGAAGCGCCGGAATGAGGCGGCAAGTGGCCGCACCGAGGTTTTGGGACATCTCCAACCGGCCGATGCGGGGAACGAATGGAGGTGGAGCGATCGTGTCTTTTGCGTCAGAAACGAAAAAAGAACTGACCCATTTAGAAGTCAAGCGTTGTTGCCTGCGGGCGGAGCTGTCGGCGCTATTGCGCATGAACGGTTCGCTGTCGTTTTCCGGAGGGCGGATGACGGTCGATGTTCAGACGGAAAACGCAGCGATCGCCCGGCGTATTTATACATTGTTGAAAAAAGGGTATGATGTCGCCGTTGAGCTGTTTGTCCGCAAAAAAATGCGTTTAAAGAAAAATAACGTGTATATCGTCCGTATTACCGACGGTGCCGCCCCGTTGCTGCGCGAGCTTCATATTTGGAACGGCGATTTTTCGTTCGTCCACGATATTTCTCCGGAGCTCATCAAGAAAAAGTGTTGCAAGCGCTCGTATTTGCGCGGCGCCTTTTTGGCGGGCGGTTCGGTCAACAATCCGGAGACGTCCTCGTACCATTTGGAGATTTTTTCGCTGTACGAGGAACATAATCGGTCGTTATGTGAATTAATGAACAGTCACTTTTTTTTAAATGCGAAAACGTTGGAACGGAAAAAGGGGTTTATTACGTATTTAAAAGAGGCGGAAAAAATTGCGGAGTTTTTGAACATCATCGGCGCCCATCAGGCGCTGCTCCGCTTTGAAGACATTCGCATCGTCCGCGACATGCGCAATTCGGTCAACCGGCTTGTCAACTGTGAAACCGCCAATTTAAACAAGACGATCGGTGCCGCGCTCCGCCAAGTGGAAAACATTCGCTACATCGATGAAACGATCGGTCTGGATTCATTGCCGGCGAAACTGCGGGAAATTGCCAGGCTCCGCATCGAGCATCAAGATGTCACGTTAAAGGAACTCGGCGAGATGGTCACCGGTGGAAAAATCAGCAAATCTGGCATCAACCACCGCCTGCGCAAAATCGACGAAATCGCCGAACGGCTGCGGGCCGGAAAGCCGGTCGATTTCCACAAATCGCTGTAAAGGGGGGAGATGGGGAATGGTCGAAAAACAAGTCGAAGTGAAGCTAAAAACCGGACTGCAAGCGCGTCCGGCGGCGCTGTTCGTTCAAGAAGCGAACCGGTTTTCGGCGGACGTCTTTTTAGAGAAAGACGGCAAACGGGTGAACGCGAAAAGCATTATGGGCTTGATGAGCCTGGCGGTCGGCCATGGCGCGGTCATCACGTTGATCGCCGACGGGCCGGATGAGCGGGAAGCGGTTGAAAAGCTCAGCGCCTATGTGCAAAAAGAAAAGTGAGCGGTGCGTCTGCGCGGACGATGCGCGCGGTTTCACCGGAGGAAGGCGAACAGCAAAGAAGGCTGCTCCGTTTGTTGCGGAAGCAGCCTTTGCTTTTACTTCTCGTCTGAGCGCGTCAGCACCCGGTCGATAATGCCATATTGTTGCGCCTTTTCTGCGGTCATAAAGTTGTCGCGGTCCGTATCGCGTTCGATCACTTCGATCGGCTGGCCGGTGTTTTCCGCCAAAATGCGGTTCAGTTTGTCGCGCAAGAACAAAATGCGCTTCGCGGCGATTTCGATTTCCGTCGCCTGCCCTTGGGCGCCGCCGAGCGGCTGGTGAATCATTACTTCACTGTTCGGAAGAGCAAACCGTTTTCCTTTGGCGCCGGCCGCCAGCAGAAACGCTCCCATCGATGCGGCCATGCCGATGCAAATCGTTGACACATCCGGTTTGATGAACTGCATCGTGTCGTAAATCGCCAAGCCGGCCGTGATCGAGCCGCCCGGGCTGTTGATGTACAGGGAAATGTCTTTTTCCGGGTCTTCCGCTGCCAAAAACAGCAGCTGCGACACGATCGAGTTGGCAACTTGGTCGTCGATGGCACTGCCAAGGAAAATAATCCGGTCTTTCAACAACCGCGAATAAATGTCATACGCGCGCTCCCCGCGGTTCGTCTGCTCGATGACCGTTGGAATTAAATGCATGGAAAACGCCTCCTTTTCCCTTTCATAAATATGTACGCCTTCATCATACATGAATGGTCAATGAAGGTCAAACGAAATGCCCTCTTCCCGCCCATTTATATATATTCGCGAACAACAGCGAACATCCCTCTTTTCATCATAACCGCTTTTTCATTTTTTAAACCACGGTTTTCCGCCGCTTCTGCAACGGGACGAAGAACCGCGCCGCCGGCGCAGGAAATCAGGTGCGGAATGAGCGCCCAATTTTTCCTCTTTTTTTATTGCATTTTTCCCTTGCATTTTTTTTCGATCCTGCTATAATAGAACATGCGACGGGAACGAAACAACATAATATGCCCTCGTAGTGTAGTGGATAGCACGAGAGATTCCGGTTCTCTTAGCGTGGGTTCGAATCCTGCCGAGGGCGTTTCGACAGAACGGTTGCGTTAGCAGCCGTTTTTCATTTTCGGCAATGGCGCCGCCATGCCGCGAAATGAGGGCTGAATTGGCCAAGCAAGCCGCCTCTTAAGGTTGGGAGAATCCGTAGCCATACAGCCATCATCAAGAAGCACGCTCGACTCCCCGCCTGGACATGAAAACAGACGGTGTAAGGCGCAGTGATGTTCGCTGCAAGGAGATCAGGAAAGCATCCGCAATGATCGGATGCTTTTTGTTTTGCCTGCAGGCAGTCGACAAAAATTTCTCCTACCCCCTCCCGCCTCTGTCGTGTACAATAAAAGAAAGGGGGCGTGACGATGAGGGCGGAGTTATGGCAAGAGCAGCGGCTGCAGTTGTCGCTGACCAAAGAGCTTGTGCAGGCGATTGAACTGCTGCAATATTCGGCGCTTGATTTGGAAGCGTTTTTATATGAACAGTCGCTGGAAAACCCGTTTTTGGAAATCCGCCGTGATCGAACGCGGCAGCGACCAGGCCGGACGGACAAAGACCGAAAGCAATGGCTCGAGAACATCAGCGCCCGGACGGAGACGCTGGCCAGCCACTTGCTTGCGCAGCTGCCCGGGCTGATGTTGTCGGGGAAGGAAGAGCGCATTGTTCGTCATATGATCGCGGCGCTTGATGAGGACGGCTATTTGCGTGTGCCGCTTGCCGAGCTGGCGGCGCGTTTCTCCGTAACGGAACAGGAGGTTGAGCGCGGGCTGCGTTTCGTACAATCGCTCGACCCGCCGGGAGTCGGCGCCCGCGATTTGGCGGAATGCCTCTTGCTGCAACTTGAACGTCTTCCTGAGCGTGACGAGCTGGCGGAGATGATCGTCCGCGATCATTTTCTTCCGTTTGCCGAAAAGTCGTGGAAGGCGCTCGCCAAGCAACTCGGCGTCAGTCTCGGCGAACTGCAACGCGTCTTCGAGCTCATTCGCACACTCGAGCCGCGGCCAGGCATTCACTATTCGAGCGAAACACCGCCTTTGGTGGTGCCGGATGTGATCGTCGCCAGGGGGGCGGATGGGGACTGGATGGTCGTTTACAATGATGACATCTATCCGGAGCTTGGTTGGAACCGGGGGTACGAGCAGCGCATTGCCGCATCCGGCGACCGGCAGGCCGAACAGTTTATCAAAGAAAAATACCGGCAGTTTGCGTGGCTTGCGAAAAGCCTTGAACAGCGCAAGCAGACGCTGCTTCAGCTAATGGCGGTCATCGTGGAACGCCAGCGCCCGTGCTTGGAATTCGGGCTTTCCGCGCTCAAACCGATGACGATGCGCGAGGTGGCCGAGGAACTGGGGGTGCACGAATCGACGGTGAGCCGTGCGGTGCGCCATAAATATGCGCAAACGCCGTTCGGCACGATCGAACTGCGCCGCTTTTTCTCGAGTGCGGCGACGGCCGGGGCAGAGGAGGAAGTCTCTTCCGTTCAAGTGAAAGAGATCATTCGGGCGCTCATTTCCGCTGAAAACCGGCGGGCGCCGTTTTCCGACCAGCAGCTGGCCGATTTGCTTCGCGAACGGCATGGCATTGCCATCTCCCGCCGCACGGTCGCCAAATACCGTGAACAGCTGCGCATTCCGTCATCAGCGAAACGGAAACAATATACAGGCCTGCTGTAAAGGCGGTCAAAAGGGAAGAAACGAACGGCAAACGCTGTGAGAAAGAAAGGAAGAAACCGATGCACATCCGTTTGTATACAAAAATGAACTGCCCGCTTTGTGACAAAGCGAAAGCAATTTTAACGGAGCTGCAGGCAGACTATCGGTTTACGATGGAAGAGATCGATATTTATCAAGATGACGCGTTGCTTGAGCAATACCAGTTAATGATTCCGGTCGTCGAATTGGACGGGGAAGAAATCGGCTACGGGATGATTGAAAAAGAAGTGGTAAGAAAGCGGTTGCGGCAGGCGCGAAACGGTTGAACGGCAATCCTCCTCCTGCTATAATGAAAATGGCGCGGGAGGAATTTTTTATCGATTGGCGGGACACAATATGTCACGCCGGGACATATAATGTCCCTAAGTTCGGTCAGGGAGAAAGGATCGATGCAACCGTTATTAGAGGCATTAAAAAAATTATCGCCGGACTTGCTCGACGTTATGCAAAAGCGATATCAAATTTTGCACTCCATTTCGCTTATGGCGCCGATCGGGCGGCGGGTGCTGGCCGCGAGCCTCGGCATGAGCGAGCGGGTGCTTCGGTCGGAAACGCAATTTTTAAAAGAACAAAACTTGCTTTCCGCCGATGTGTCAGGCATGCGGTTAACGGAAGAAGGCCGAACGCTGCTTCACACGCTCAATGACGTGATGCGGGAAGCGCTTGGGCTTAAGGAACTGGAAACGGCGCTGAAACAGCTGTTGAATGTGGAGCACGTGGTGGTAGTCGCCGGGGATAGCGACCATTCTCCTTGGGTAAAAAAAGAAATGGGAAGAGCGTGTGTCGCCTGCATGAAAGAACGGCTCCGACCTGGAGATATTGTCGCGGTGGCCGGCGGGACGACGATGGCGGCGGTGGCGGAAATGATGACGCCGGATCCCAAGCTCGGTGATGTGTTGTTCGTCCCGGCGCGCGGCGGGCTTGGTGAGGATGTCGAAAACCAGGCGAACACGATTTGCGCCAAAATGGCGGAAAAAGCAGCCGGCCGTTATCGGCTTCTCCATGTGCCCGACCAGCTGAGCGGCGAGGCGTACACATCGCTCATCGAAGAGCCGGCGGTGAAGGAAGTGCTCGAGCTTATTCAATCGTGCCGCATGGTCGTCCATGGCATCGGGGAAGCGGTGACGATGGCGAAACGGCGGAGGACGCCGCCTTCGGAGATGGAAAACATCATCGCCCGCCATGCCGTCGCCGAGGCGTTCGGTTATTATTTCAACGAACATGGCGACGTCGTCCACAAAGTAAAAACAGTCGGCATTCAGCTCGAAAACCTCCCGCACGTTGAACATGTCATTGCCGTCGCCGGAGGGGCGTCAAAAGCGAAGGCCATTCGCGCCTACATGAAGCAGGCCCCCCGTTCGCTGTTGGTGACGGACGAAGGCGCCGCCAAAGCGTTAGTAGGGGAGTGACATCCCTTGCCGATACAATCATCCATTGTAAGGAGGAAAACACGATGACAGTAAAAGTTGGGATTAACGGTTTCGGCCGTATTGGGCGCAACGTGTTTCGCGCCGCATTGAAAAACCCGGACATTGAAGTCGTGGCAGTCAACGATTTAACGGATGCGAACACGCTTGCGCATTTGTTGAAATATGACTCGGTTCACGGCCCGCTTGATGCTGAGGTGTCGGTGAACGGCAACAATTTAGTCGTCAACGGCAAAGAAATCATCGTGAAAGCAGAACGCGATCCGGCCAACTTGGCGTGGAGCGAGATCGGCGTTGAGGTCGTGGTCGAATCGACCGGCCGCTTCACGAAACGCGAAGATGCGGCGAAACATTTGGAAGCGGGCGCGAAAAAAGTCATCATTTCCGCCCCGGCGAAAAACGAAGACATTACGATCGTGATGGGCGTCAACCAAGACAAATACGATCCGAAAAACCATCATGTGATCTCGAACGCGTCGTGCACGACGAACTGCTTGGCGCCGTTTGCGAAAGTGCTGCATGAAAAATTCGGCATCGTCCGCGGCATGATGACGACCGTTCACTCGTATACGAACGACCAACAAATTTTAGACTTGCCGCATAAAGATTTGCGCCGGGCCCGCGCCGCGGCGGAATCGATCATTCCGACGACGACCGGGGCGGCGAAAGCCGTCGCGCTTGTTTTGCCGGAATTGAAAGGAAAATTGAACGGCATGGCGATGCGCGTGCCGACGCCGAACGTATCGGTCGTGGACTTGGTCGCTGAGCTGGAAAAAGAAGTGACGGCCGAAGAAGTGAATGCCGCGTTGAAAGCGGCGGCGGAAGGCGAGTTGAAAGGCATTTTGGCGTACAGCGAAGAGCCGCTCGTCTCGCGCGACTACAACGGCAACCCGGCATCGTCGACGATCGATGCGCTCTCGACGATGGTCATCGAAGGGAAAATGGTGAAAGTCGTTTCGTGGTATGACAACGAAACCGGCTATTCGCACCGCGTCGTCGATTTGGCTGCCTACATTGCTTCAAAAGGACTATAAGGCGAGCTTGGCATTGAGTTTTCCATTCATTCAAGTCTATAATAGGAAAATGGAGGGGAGCGGGGAAATGATCCCCACTCCTTTTCCTTTGCCAAAACTGTCACTAAAGGGGGCTGGAACGATGAACAAGAAGACGATCCGCGACGTCGAGGTGAGAGGGAAGCGCGTGTTTTGCCGCGTCGATTTTAACGTTCCGATGGAAGATGGCGCCATCACCGATGACACGCGCATTCGCGCCGCACTCCCGACGATCCGCTATTTGGTCGAACACGGGGCGAAAGTCATTTTGGCAAGCCATCTCGGCCGCCCGAAAGGAAAAGTCGTCGAGGAGCTGCGCTTGAATGCCGTCGCCAAGCGGCTCGGCGAACTGCTTGAGCGTCCGGTTGTGAAAACAGACGAAGCGGTCGGCGATGAGGTAAAGGCAGCCGTCGCGAACTTGAAGGAAGGCGATGTGCTGCTGTTGGAGAACGTCCGCTTTTATCCCGGTGAAGAGAAAAACGATCCTGAGCTCGCCAAAGCGTTTGCGGAACTTGCCGATCTATACGTCAACGATGCGTTCGGCGCCGCCCACCGCGCCCATGCGTCGACAGAAGGGATCGCCCACTACTTGCCGGCGGTGGCCGGGTTTTTGATGGAAAAAGAAATCGAAGTGCTCGGCAAGGCGCTCTCGGACCCGGACCGACCGTTTACGGCGATTATCGGCGGGGCGAAGGTGAAAGACAAAATCGGCGTCATTGACAACTTGTTGGAGAAAGTCGACAACTTGATCATCGGCGGCGGGTTGGCGTACACGTTCGTCAAGGCGCTTGGGCATGACGTCGGCAAGTCGCTTCTTGAGGAAGACAAAATCGAGCTGGCGAAATCGTTTATGGAGAAGGCGAAAGAAAAAGGCGTCCGCTTTTACATGCCGGTCGATGTCGTCGTCGCGGACCGGTTTGCGAACGACGCCAACACGAACATCGTCCCGATTGACGCTATTCCGGGCGATTGGGAGGCGCTTGACATCGGTCCGAAAACGCGCGAACTGTACCGCGACGTCATTCGCCAATCGAAGCTCGTCGTCTGGAACGGCCCGATGGGCGTCTTTGAAATGGACACATTCGCCCACGGGACGAGAGCGGTCGCCGAAGCGCTCGCTGAAGCTGCTGATACATACTCGGTGATCGGCGGTGGAGACTCGGCCGCAGCTGTCGAGAAATTCGGCTTGGCGGACAAAATGGATCATATTTCCACAGGCGGCGGCGCGTCGCTTGAGTTTATGGAAGGCAAGCAGCTGCCAGGGGTTGTGGCGTTAAACGATAAGTAAGATGCCCCTAAAGGCGCCGTGCTAGGGAAACGGCCGGCGCACGGCGGTTGTCCGCCGCCTAGCGAAAGGAAAGGTGAACGATGAGAAAACCGATCATTGCAGGCAACTGGAAAATGCATAAAACGATGGCGGAAGCCGTTCAGTTTGTGGAAGAAGTGAAACGGCTCGTCCCACCGGCAAACGAAGTGGAGTCTGTCGTTTGCGCACCGTTTTTGTTTTTGGACCGGCTGGTGCAAAATACAACCGGCACCGATTTGAAAATCGGGGCGCAAACCATGCATTTTGCCGACCAAGGGGCGTACACCGGCGAAGTGAGCCCGGTGATGCTTAAAGATCTCGGCGTCACGTACGTCATTATCGGCCATTCCGAGCGCCGGCAGATGTTCGCCGAAACGGATGAAACGGTGAACAAAAAAGTGTTGGCCGCTTTCACCCGCGGGCTTGTGCCGATCATTTGTTGCGGCGAGACGCTTGAGGAGCGGGAGGCAGGGCAGACGAATGCGGTTGTGGCGTCGCAAGTGGAAAAGGCGCTTTCCGGCTTGACGCCGGACCAAGTGAAGCAGGCGGTCATCGCCTACGAGCCGATTTGGGCGATCGGCACCGGCAAGTCGTCGACCGCGGAAGATGCGAACGAAGTGTGCGGCCATATTCGTTCCGTCATCGCCCGCCAATTTGGCAGCGATGCGGCGGAAGCGGTCCGCATCCAATACGGCGGCAGCGTCAAACCGGACAACATCCGCGACTTTTTGGCGCAAGAACACATTGACGGCGCCTTAGTCGGCGGCGCGAGCCTTGAGCCGGCTTCGTTCTTGCAGCTCGTGGAGGCGGGGCGCCATGAGTAAACAGCCGGTTGCCCTCATCATTTTGGACGGATTTGCATTGCGCGAAGAGACGTACGGCAACGCCGTCGCCCAAGCCCATAAGCCAAACTTTGACCGCTATTGGAACGAGTATCCGCATGCGACGCTAAAAGCGTGCGGCGAGGCGGTCGGGCTGCCGGAAGGGCAGATGGGCAACTCGGAAGTCGGGCATTTGAACATCGGCGCCGGCCGCATTGTGTACCAAAGCTTGACAAGGGTGAACATCGCCATTCGCGAAGGTGAGTTTGAGCGGAACGAAACGTTTTTGGCGGCGATGAACCATGTCAAACAACACGGAACGAGTTTGCATTTGTTCGGACTGCTGTCTGACGGCGGGGTGCACAGCCATATTCACCACCTGTACGCCCTGTTGCGTCTCGCGGCGAAAGAAGGCGTGAAGCGGGTGTACATCCACGGCTTTTTGGACGGCCGCGACGTCGGCCCGCAAACGGCGCCGCAATACATCAAAGAGCTGCAAGAAAAAATCAAGGAATACGGCGTCGGCGAAATCACCACCTTGTCAGGCCGCTACTACTCGATGGACCGCGACAAACGGTGGGACCGCGTCGAGAAGGCGTACCGGGCGATGGTGTACGGCGAAGGCCCGACGTACCGCGATCCGCTCGAGTGCATTGAGGACTCGTATGAACACGGCATTTACGACGAGTTCGTCCTGCCGTCGGTCATCGTCCGCGAAGACGGCCGGCCGGTGGCGACGATTCAAGACAACGATGCGATCATTTTCTACAACTTCCGCCCCGACCGGGCGATCCAAATTTCGAACACGTTTACGAACGAAGATTTCCGCGAATTTGACCGCGGCCCGAAACATCCGAACCATTTGTTTTTCGTCTGCTTGACGCATTTCAGCGAAACGGTGAAAGGCTATGTCGCCTTCAAACCGACGAACCTTGACAACACGATCGGTGAAGTGTTGTCACAGCACGGTTTGCGCCAGCTGCGCATCGCCGAGACGGAAAAATACCCGCATGTGACGTTTTTCATGAGCGGCGGCCGCGAAGAGAAGTTTCCGGGCGAAGACCGGATTTTGATCAACTCGCCGAAAGTGGCGACGTATGACTTGAAACCGGAAATGAGCGCCTATGAAGTGACCGACGCGCTGCTCAAGGAAATTGCCGCCGACAAATACGACGCGATTATTTTGAACTACGCCAACCCGGATATGGTCGGCCACTCCGGCAAGCTCGAGCCGACGATCAAGGCGGTCGAAGCGGTCGATGAATGCCTCGGCAAAGTCGTCGACGCCATTTTAGAGAAGGGCGGCATTGCCATCATCACCGCCGACCATGGCAACGCCGATGAAGTGCTGACGCCGGACGGCGAGCCGCAAACGGCGCATACGACAAATCCGGTGCCGGTCATTGTCACGAAAAAAGGCCTTGAATTGCGCAAAGACGGCATTTTAGGCGATTTGGCGCCGACGATGCTCGATTTGCTCGGCTTGCCGCAGCCGAAAGAAATGACGGGGAAATCGTTGATTGTCAAATAACAAACGGTTGCACGAAACGATAACTAAAGGAAAGAAAAGGAGTGGGTTCACATGTCTGCCATTATCGATGTTTACGCCCGCGAAGTGCTGGATTCGCGCGGCAACCCGACGGTGGAAGTGGAAGTGTATACGGAAGACGGCGGCTTCGGCCGCGCCTTGGTGCCGAGCGGCGCGTCGACCGGGGAGTACGAAGCGGTCGAGCTGCGCGACGGCGACAAAAACCGCTACCTCGGCAAAGGGGTGTTAAAAGCGGTTGAGAACGTCAACGAAGTGATCGCGCCGGAAATCATCGGTCTGGAAGTGACCGATCAAGTGGCGATTGACCGCACGTTGATTGAATTGGACGGCACGGAAAACAAAGGGAAGCTTGGCGCCAACGCCATTTTGGGCGTATCGCTCGCTGTCGCCCGCGCGGCGGCCGATGAAGTGGGCTTGCCGCTGTACCAATACTTGGGCGGCTTTAACGCCAAAACGCTGCCGGTGCCGATGATGAACATTTTAAACGGCGGCGCGCACGCCGACAACAACGTCGACATTCAAGAATTCATGGTCATGCCGGTCGGGGCGGAAAGCTTCCGCGAAGCGCTGCGCATGGGGGCGGAAATTTTCCATAGCTTAAAAGCGGTATTGAAAGCGAAAGGCTACAACACCGCGGTCGGTGACGAAGGCGGTTTTGCCCCGAACTTGAAATCGAACGAAGAAGCGCTGCAAACGATCATCGAAGCGATCGAAAAAGCCGGCTACAAGCCGGGCGAGCAAGTGATGCTCGCGATGGACGTGGCGTCGTCGGAGCTGTATAACAAAGAAGACGGCAAGTACCACCTCGAAGGCGAAGGCGTCGTCAAAACGTCGGAAGAAATGGTCGCTTGGTATGAAGAACTCGTCTCAAAATACCCGATCATCTCGATCGAAGACGGGCTCGATGAAAACGACTGGGAAGGGCATAAACTGCTCACCGAGCGGCTCGGCAAAAAAGTGCAGCTCGTCGGCGACGACTTGTTTGTGACGAACACGAAAAAGCTGGCCGAAGGCATTGAAAAAGGCGTCGGCAACTCGATTTTGATCAAAGTGAACCAAATCGGCACGCTCACCGAAACGTTTGACGCCATCGAAATGGCGAAGCGCGCCGGCTATACGGCTGTCGTCTCGCACCGTTCCGGCGAAACGGAAGACAGCACGATCGCCGACATCGCCGTCGCCACGAACGCCGGCCAAATCAAAACGGGCGCGCCGTCGCGCACCGACCGCGTCGCGAAATACAACCAATTGCTCCGCATTGAAGATGAATTAGGCGGCACGGCGATTTATCAAGGCATCCGCTCGTTTTACAATTTGAAACAATAACCGACAGTGGAAGATGAGAGGCACCTTTCGGCTGTTTGCCAAGAAAGGTGCCTTTTTTCGCGGCGGCCGGGGATAGCGGGCATGGCGCGCGGAGATGCTAAATGGGGACTCATTACGTTTTAGGGAAGGTGCAAGCCATTGTCAAACACCATGCAACGTCCGTCTCCGCTGGCGGTGGCCGCGATCGGCTCGGTTCCGCTCATTATGACGCTGGGCAACTCGATGTTGATTCCGGTGCTGCCGGCGATGAAATCGGCGCTTCATTTGTCGCAGTTTCAAGTGAGCTTGACGATCACCGTCTTTTCCGTGACAGCGGCTGTCTTCATCCCGATTTTCGGCTACTTGTCCGACCGCTTCTCGCGCAAGGCGGTGATGCTTCCGGCTCTCTTTCTGTATGGCGCGGGCGGGCTGCTCGCCGGATTGGCGGCGAGCGCGTTCGCCCATGCGTACATGTGGGTGCTCGTCGGCCGGGCGCTGCAAGGCATCGGGGCGGCCGGCACGGCGCCGATCGCCATGGCGCTGACCGGCGACTTGTTTCAAGGAAAGGAAGAAAGCCGGGTGTTGGGGCTTGTTGAGGCTTCAAACGGCTTCGGCAAGGTGCTGTCGCCGATTGTCGGCTCGCTCATCGCCTTGCTCGCCTGGTATGGCGTCTTTTTCGCCTTTCCGGCGTTTTGCCTTCTTTCCGTTATCCTCGTCTGGGTGTGCATCAAGGAGAAAAAGGAACGGAAAGAGCCGCCGCCGTTTCGGAACTATGTCCATGGGCTGGCAACTGTGTTTCACCGCGAAGGCCGGTGGCTGCTGACCGCCTATTTGGCCGGAGCGGTATGTTTGTTTACGCTGTTTGGCATGCTGTTTTATTTGTCGGACGTCTTGGAAAAGCAGTACGGCATCGACGGAGTGAAAAAAGGGTTGATCCTCGCCATCCCGCTTTTGGCCATGTGCACGACGTCGTACACGACCGGAGCGAAAATCGGCCGGCGGCAGCGGCTCATGAAAACGCTGATCGTCACGGGCTTTTCGCTCATGACGGCCTCGTATGCGGCGCTTGTGTTTCCGTCCCGCCTCGTTCCGTTTTTGCTTGTTTTGGCGCTTGGCGGCATCGGAACCGGGCTTGTTCTCCCGTGCATCAACAGCTTCATCACCAACGCAGTCGGCAAGGAGCGGCGCGGGTTTGTCACTTCGCTGTACGGCTCGGTCCGCTTTTTGGGCGTCGCCGCCGGCCCGCCGGTTTTCGGGCGGCTAATGGATTGGTCGAAAGCCGGCATGTTTTGGTCGGTCGCCGCCTTGACGTTGCTTGTCGGTGTGCTGGCGTTGACGATGATTCGCGTCGACGGGAGCGGGCGGCAGCCAGGGGGGAAACCGAACCGCGGCCGGCGCTTAGGCGATGATGATTTGAACGAGCTGCTCCCTTCCGGCGGCGGCCTTCTGTAGGTCGCCGAATGTCTTCGCCCGGCTTGCGGGGGGCGAAGCGGGGCGCTCCCCAGAGTCTTCTGCAAGTGGCCGGACGTTTTCGCAAAGGCGGGGCGGAGAGAAGGGGCTTTTCGAGCTCCCTTGCGGCTTGTCGGGCGTGTTCGGCCGGCTTTTGGGAGTGGAGCGGGGGGCTCTCCGTAGTCCTTCGGAGAGGGCTGGGTGTTTTCGCAAGGCGGGATGAGGCGAGGCGGCTCCCCGGAGTTCACCGGAAGCGGCCGGGTGTTTTCGCAAAGGCCGGATGAGGCGAGGTGCCTTCTCGAGGCCTCGTGTTGTTTGCCGGACGTTTTCGCAAAGGCGGGACCGAACCGAGCGGCGCCCCTAGAGACCGTCGTTCGCCAGCCCGTAGCCGAAAGGGGAGGCGGTGTCCCTTAGCGACCTTCCGTCAGTCGCCGGCTTGCGGCGAAGGGACGCCCGCCTTGTCGGCCGCCGCGCCTTGTCCATGGCTGCGGCCGGCCCCAGGAGGGCAGAATGAAGCCTACCGCTTTCGCCAGCCGAGCGCGGCTGTTGAAATGCGGCGCGGCATCGGCGTGCTGTACAGCCAGTCGACAACGCGGGTGGACAGCCATTGGCAGCCGATGGCTTGGGGGACAAGATGCCAGTCGATGATGTAGCCGATCAGCAGAAAAATGGCGCCGTTGATCCAAAAGAGCGGCCGCCCGGGGTTGACGTGCTTCGATCGGGCGATGAGCAAGGCGATGATCCCGATGCCGCCGTGGGAGACGCCTTGCCGGAGCAGGATCGCGATTCCAACGCCAAGAACGATCGAGCCGGCTGCGGCATCGGTCCAGACGTTTGGGAGCGGTGTATGCCAATGCGTCTCAAAAAACTGGATGGAAACGGAGGTGACCGTGATGCTGATGACCGTGCCGACGGCGCTGGCGCCACCTAAATACCTAAAGGCGACAAGGAGCGCCGATGCGTTCACGATCCAAAGCCCGATGCTTGTCGGCAGACGGAACAGGTGGTTCAACAACACGGTGATGCCGCCGGCTCCTCCGGACGGAATGGCATTGGGAAAGAGGAACACCCCCATGGCCGCCCCTTGAATGATGCTTCCGATCACGACAAGCAAATATTTTTTGCCTAAAATATACGCCACAGACGATGGGGAGCTGACGAGTTGTTTGTCCACAACGACCATCCTTGTTTCCGAATGTTGAAAACCTTTTGCTTTTCCTATGCGGCGGCAGCGGAAAGGCTACTATGTTCTTATGCTTGTCAACCGTTGTTTAGCACTTGGACAGGATGGCTTGCGAACAGGCAGAAAAAGGCGGCGAAAACGCCGGTCGTTGTTGTTCCGGTTCAGCACAACGGGTTTGCGAACAGACAGAAAAAACGCCCCGCGTCCGGGGGCGTTAATAAATCGTGAGCGGCTGTTCTGTTTGGCGGCCCATGATTTGCCGCAGCAGGTGGCCGACAAGGGCGGAAAACGCCGGATGGCTTCGTTCCCGCGGCCGCGGGAGCGGGACGGGCAGGTCAAGGGCGATGCCGCCGTTTTGCAGCAAAATGACGCGGTCGGCCAAGGCCA
This sequence comes from Geobacillus sp. BK01, assembly GCF_052220245.1. Lineage (NCBI taxonomy): Bacteria > Bacillati > Bacillota > Bacilli > Caryophanales > Anoxybacillaceae > Geobacillus > Geobacillus sp. BK01. The sequence goes on along the minus strand of NZ_JBQPTH010000009.1, from coordinate 12,802 downwards.
CCGCTTCCTCGACATCGTGCGTGACGAGCAGCGAGGTGATTCGTTTTTCTATCCATATGTCTTCAATCAGCGCCTGCATTTCCAGCCGTGTCAGCGCATCGAGGGCGCCGAGCGGCTCGTCAAGTAAAAGGAGGCGCGGCTCATGGACGAGGGCGCGGGCTAAGGCGACCCGCTGTTTTTGTCCACCCGATAAGTTGGCCGGCCAGTCGTGGAGCCGTTCTCCGAGACCGACGCTTTGCAGCGCGGCCGCCGCCGCTTCCCGGCCGCCCGGGCCGAGGCCGAGGGAGACGTTGTCGAGCACTGTTTTCCACGGCAGCAGCCGCCCGTCTTGAAACATGATGCGGGCGTGCGCGTTTACGCCATCAAGCGGTTTGCCGTCCATGACGATGGCCCCTTCATCCGGCGTTTCGAGACCGGATACGAGGCGGAGCAGCGTGCTTTTCCCGCAGCCGCTTTTGCCGACGATGGCGAGAAATTCCCCGGCGTATATGTCCAGGTCAAGTCCGTTCAACACGGCCGCCGTCCCGTAGCATTTCCGGACGTTGGCAAGCCGCACGTGCGGGTGCAGCGGTTTCCGTTTCACTGGGCGTTCCTCCTTTTATGGGCGGTTGTCAGGTTGATAGTTCGGATGCCAGCGCAGCCATTGGCGCTCGCAAAATCGGGCGATCACATCGGATAGTTTGCCAAACAAGGCATATAGCAAAATGCTGAGCACAATGACATCCATTTGCATGAATTCCCTCGCCGTCATGGCCATATAGCCGATGCCGGAGGTGGACGAAATGGTTTCGGCGACGATGAGCGTCATCCACATGACGCCGAGGGCGAAGCGGACGCCGACAAGAATGGACGACAGCGCCCCGGGAAAAATGACGTGGAAAAAGAGTGCCGGCCCGTTTAACCCGTACATTTTCCCCATTTCGATCAGCCCGCGGTCGACCGACTTAATGCCGTGGTACGTATTGATGTAAATCGGAAAAAGAACGCCGAGCGAAACGAGGAAAATTTTCGCGCTTTCTCCGATGCCAAACCACAAAATGACGAGCGGAATAAGCGCCAAATGCGGAATGTTGCGGAGCATCTGCACCGATGTATCAAACAGCATCTCGGTCGTGCGGAACAGCCCATTGACGAGGCCGAGCACAAAACCGATCGTCCCGCCGATGAGAAATCCGGCCAACGCCCGCCAAAGGCTGACCCAAATGTGTTGGAACAGCTCCCCGGATTGGACGAGAGCCGCCGCGGCAACCGAAACGTCCGATGGCGCCGGGAGGATGCGGGCCGGAATGAGCCCGGCTTTCGCGAACACTTGCCAGGCGATGAGGCAAAGAACCGGAAGTCCCCATGGCAGCCATTTTCGGTTCACAAGCAAACGGCGCATCTGTCACCATCCCCCTTTAGTTCCAAGTAAACACGTTTTCGCTCCAGACAAAGATGTTTTCTTGAATGTTCACTTTCGTCGGGACGATGCCGAGTTCGTAAAAGGTGGCAGCGATTTGCTGCTGCTCGTTGATGATCTCATCAGTCATCGGCCCGATCCCGTATACGCGCCGCTCAAGCGCCATGCGCACCGCTTCTTGGTCGATGCCGAGGATCTCGGTCAGCATGGCGGCGGCTTCATCGTGATGGGTGTTCACCCAATCGCACGCCTTTTGCACTTCTTCCAAAACGACTTTCAACAACGCTTCGTGTTCGCGGGCAAAGGAGGCCGAAGCGAGGAAAAAGTCGCGGTCGGACGTCAATCCTTCTCCATTTGTCAACACCCGCGCCCCGCCGGACCGTTCGGCATCAGCGGCGAACGGGTCCCACACAACCCACGCGTCAATATCCCCTTGTTCAAAGGCGACTCTCGCGTCCCCCGGGGCTAAAAACGCCGGTTTGATCTCGCCATATGACAAGCCGGCTTTCGCAAGCGCCTGAATGAGAAGAAAATGGGAGCTTGATCCTTTGGCAAACCCGACGGTTTTCCCTTTCAGATCGGCTATCGTTTGGATGGGAGAATCCGCTTTCACCAAAATGGCGGACCCGCGCGCTTTCGAATTGCCGGCGGCCAAGTACACTAACGATGAGCCGGCCGCCTGGGCGAAAATCGGCGGAGAATCGCCCGTCCGCCCGAAATCGATGCTTCCGGCGTTCAACGCTTCCAAAAGCGCCGGCCCGGCTTGAAATTCCGACCATTCCACTCGATAGCCGAGCGGTTCGAGCCGCTTTTCCAGCGTGCCGAGCTCCTTTAACATAATGAGCGGCCCGTTTTTTTGGTAGCCGATGCGGATGACGTGCGCCGTTTTTCCGTTTGACCCGCCGCTTTTGGAGGGAGATGGCTGTCCGCACGCCGAAAGCCAGACGAGAAGCCAAGCGCCAAGCAATGACAAAAGCACTTTCGCCCGCATTGTGTAAGACCCCCTTTTTCGTTCAAGATGCGCTGGTGCAGCACTGCTCACTAGTGTATGACGCCCAAAAAAGATCGTGCGTGTACCGGTTGGGAAACAGGGGAATATTTGCCACTTCGCCGCCCCGCAGGTTATAATATGTTTGAATAGTTCGAAAACAATAGGGAGTGAGGGAATGGAACGAACGATTGTCGAGACGCGGTATGGACGGTTGCGCGGGGGAATGAATGAAGGCGTTTTCGTTTGGAAAGGAATCCCGTATGCGAAAGCGCCGGTCGGCGAGCGGCGGTTTCTGCCGCCGGAACCGCCCGAGGCGTGGGATGGGGTGCGGGAGGCGATATCGTTTGGCCCTGTCGTCATGCAGCCGTCGGATCCGATTTTCAGCGGATTGCTCGGGCGGATGAATGAGGCGCCGAGCGAGGACGGGCTGTATTTGAACGTTTGGTCGCCGGCGGCGGATGAGAAGAAGCGGCCGGTGCTCGTCTGGATTCATGGCGGCGCCTTTTTGTTCGGGTCCGGCTCTTCGCCGTGGTATGACGGGACGGCGTTCGCGAAACACGGCGATGTCGTCGTCGTGACGATCAACTATCGGATGAACGTGTTTGGTTTTTTGCATCTTGGGGATTTGTTTGGCGGCGAGTACGCTTCATCCGGCAACCTGGGCATTTTGGACCAAGTGGCGGCGCTGCGCTGGGTGAAAGAGAACATCGCGGCGTTTGGCGGCGATCCGGACAATGTGACGATTTTCGGCGAATCGGCCGGAGCGGCGAGCGTCGGTGTGCTGTTGTCGCTGCCGGAGGCAAGGGGGCTGTTTCAGCGCGCCATTTTGCAAAGCGGTTCGGGGTCGCTTCTCCTTCGTTCGCCGGAGACGGCGATGGCGGCGACCGAGCGCATTCTCGAGCGGGCCGGCATCCGTCCGGGCGACCGCGGCCGGCTGTTGTCGATTCCGGCCGGGGAGCTGCTGCAAGCGGCGCTGTCGCTCGGCCCCGGAGTCATGTACGGCCCGGTCATAGACGGGCGCGTGCTGCGCCGCCATCCGATCGAGGCGCTCCAAGACGGGGCGGCCGGCGGCGTTCCGATTTTGATCGGCGTGACGAAAGACGAATACAACTTGTTTACGTTGACCGATCTGTCGTGGACGAAGCTTGGCGAACGCGAACTGCTCGACCGGATCAGCCGGGAAGTCGGACCGGTGCCGGAAGCGGCGATCCGCTATTATGCGGAAACGGCCGAGCCGTCGGCGCCCGCCTGGCAGAAATGGCTTCGCATCATGACGTACCGCGTGTTTGTCGAGGGGATGCTGCGGACGGCGGACGCTCAGGCGGCGCACGGGGCGGATGTGTACATGTACCGGTTTGACTATGAAACGCCGGTGTTCGGCGGCCGGCTGAAAGCGTGCCACGCGCTCGAGCTGCCGTTTGTGTTTCATAACCTCCACCAGCCGGGCGTCGCGAATTTCGTCGGCGCCCGCCCGGAGCGCGAGGCGATCGCCAACGAAATGCATTATGCTTGGCTTTCGTTCGCCCGCACCGGCGATCCAAACGGCGCTCATTTGCCGGAAGCGTGGCCGGCGTATACGAGCGAGCGCAAAGCGGCCTTTGTCTTTTCGGCCGCAAGCCATGCGGAAGACGATCCGTTCGGCCGCGAGCGGGCGGCGTGGCAAGGGCGCGTTTGAACGATCCGGCCAGCGGCGGGGCGAACGTCTGAGAGCATGTCCGTCATCGAAAAAGGAGTTCTGACGTTTCTTCATCAAAACAAAAAGGAACGGCCATCGCGCCGTTCCTTTGTTATTCGTTCGCCCCCCGGGAAGGAAGCCCGAACTGTTCCGCCAGCGCCGGGTCGCGGTCGATGGCCTCGATGAGCTTGCGCATGACGTTGACATCGAACGTAAAGTTCGCCCCGATCGGCGACGTGACGAAAATTTTCCCTTCCTTCGCCTCGCGCGCCCGCTTGAATTGATAGCCGTCAATCGCGATGACGACTCGTTCGTCCGGTCTTGCCATTGAAGTCCCTCCAGTCGTTGCTCATTTGCTTTCTATTGTAACGCATTTCAGCGGCGGACGACAATGACCAGCCCGCACCCGAGGCGTGGGAGCGTCAAACAGACGGAGGAGAAAACGTTCCTTCATCTAGGCAAAGGGGGAGGAATTTTTTGGACTCCGCCCTTCGATTCAGCTGTCTCGCAAAGGCAGGAAACGCAGTCTTTCCTTTAACACCGTTGGCAGCGACTCGATCAGCTCGCTTGTTCCCCGATGACCGAAGCCGTTCTTTGGAGGAATCTATGTGTCTGTTGATGCAGCGGCATGTGCTGTTTCCTCAGCTCGCGAGTAGACGGCGGCGAATTCGAACGAGTCGACCAACCGCGCGGCATCAATGAACGACTCGGTGATCCAGTTTGTGCCGGTCGTTGCAAATCGAACCGTGATCATTCTCCCCTTTCGCTCCTGTCGCCCTTCATTTTGGCCCAATTTGTCGAGAGAGTAGAGCTTTCTCTGTGTGGAATTGGAGCACGGCCTTGTCAAAAAAGTTTCCACACAGTCTTGACTGACTCTGACCCGCTTCGTCAGTTGCCGCCAACGCCGATCTATGGTATAGTAAAACTATTGCAATGTTGGTCGTTGGAGGTGTCAGGCATGCATGCCTTGCTTGTGACGCTGCTTGTCATTGTGTCGGTTGCGCTTATTGTGGTCGTGTTGCTGCAGTCGGGCCGGAGCGCCGGGCTGTCCGGGGCGATTACCGGCGGCGCCGAACAGCTGTTTGGTAAACAGAAAGCGCGCGGGCTCGACGCGGTGTTTCAGCGCGTCACGGTCGTGTTGGCCGTTTTGTTCTTTGTGTTGGCGATTGTCGTCGCCTATGTGCAACCATCATAAGCGAAACGCGGGGGCGGTCCAAAACGAAACGGGCTGCCTTTTCTATTTCAGCGAGAGAGGAAGGAGAACGCATGATGAAAATTGTTCCGCCAAAACCGTTTTTCTTTGAAGCCGGGGAGCGGGCGGTGCTGCTTTTGCACGGGTTTACCGGTAATTCCGCTGATGTCCGGATGCTCGGCCGTTTTTTAGAATCGAAAGGCTACACATGCCACGCGCCGATTTACAAAGGACACGGTGTGCCGCCCGAGGAGCTCGTCCACACCGGGCCGGATGACTGGTGGCAAGACGTCATGAACGGCTATCAGTTTTTGAAAGGGAAAGGCTATGAAAAAATTGCGGTCGCCGGACTGTCGCTCGGAGGCGTATTTTCATTGAAATTAGGTTACACTGTACCTATAGAGGGCATTGTGACGATGTGCGCGCCGATGTACATCAAAAGCGTGGAAACGATGTACGAAGGCGTGCTCGAGTATGCGCGCGAGTATAAAAAGCGGGAAGGAAAAGCAGAGGAGCAAATCGAACAGGAGATGGAGCAGTTCAAGCAGACGCCGATGAAGACGTTAAAGGCGCTGCAAGAGCTGATCGCCGATGTGCGCAACCATCTCGATTTGATTTACGCCCCGACGTTTGTCGTGCAAGCGCGCCACGATAAGATGATCAACCCGGACAGCGCCAACATTATCTATAACGAAATTGAATCACCGGTGAAACAAATCAAATGGTACGAACGATCCGGCCATGTCATTACGCTTGATGAAGAAAAAGAACAATTGCACGAAGATGTTTATGCGTTTTTGGAGTCGTTGGATTGGTAACGGCGGAAAGGAGGGGATGGCCGATGGATCACGCATTGGCCGAACGAATTTTAACGTTTATGCGCGATGAGGCGTATAAGCCGCTGACGGTTGAGGAGCTGGAAGAGGCGTTTGGGATTGAGGATGCGGACGGGTTTAAGGAATTTGTCAAAACGCTTGTCGCCATGGAAGAGGAAGGGCTCATCGTCCGGACGCGCAGCAACCGCTATGGCGTGCCCGAGCGGATGAACCTCGTGCGCGGCAAAGTGATTGGCCACCCGAAAGGATTTGCCTTTGTCGCGCCGGAAGAGCCGGGAATGGACGATATTTTCATCCCGCCGTCCGAATTGAAAAACGCCATGCACGGCGACACCGTGCTCGTGCGCGTCCAGGCCGATTCATCCGGGGCGCGCCGCGAAGGGACGATCGTCCGCATTTTGGAGCGCGGGGTGAAAGAAGTCGTCGGTACATACACCGAAAGCAAATATTTCGGCTTCGTCATCCCGGATGACAAGCGAATCGTCAACGACATTTTCATTCCGAAAAACGCCGCCAACGGCGCGGTTGAGGGACATAAAGTCGTCGTCCGGCTCACCTCGTATCCGGAAGGGCGGATGAGCGCCGAAGGGGAAGTCGTGCAAATTCTCGGCCATAAAAACGACCCGGGCGTCGACATTTTGGCGGTCATCTATAAGCATGGCCTGCCGCTTCAATTTCCCGATGACGTCATCGAGCATGCGAACCGCGTGCCCGATGTGATTACCGAGCAAGATTTGGAAGGGCGGCGCGATTTGCGCGGCGAGATGATCGTCACGATTGACGGCGAGGATGCAAAAGACTTGGACGATGCGGTGACGGTGACGAAGCTTGAGAACGGCAACTATAAACTCGGCGTCCACATCGCCGACGTGAGCCATTACGTCGAAGAAGGGTCGCCGATCGACCGCGAGGCGTACGAGCGCGGCACGAGCGTCTATTTGGTCGACCGCGTCATTCCGATGATTCCGCACCGGCTGTCCAACGGCATTTGCTCGCTCAACCCGAAAGTCGACCGGCTGACGCTGTCGTGCGAGATGGAAATCACCCCGCAAGGCGAAGTCGTCCGCCACGACATTTTCCAAAGCGTCATCCGCACGACGGAGCGGATGACGTATTCCGATGTCAATAAAATTTTGGTGGACAAAGACGAAGCGTTGCGGGAAACATACGCGCCGCTCGTGCCGATGTTTGAGCTGATGGCCGAGCTCGCCGACATTTTGCGCACGAAGCGGATGAAGCGCGGGGCGATCGATTTTGATTTCAAGGAAGCGAAAGTGCTCGTCGATGAAAACGGCAAACCGTACGATGTCGTCTTGCGCGAGCGTTCGGTCGCCGAGCGGCTCATTGAAGAGTTTATGCTGGCGGCGAACGAAACGGTCGCCGAGCATTTCCATTGGCTGAACGTACCGTTTATGTACCGCGTCCATGAGGATCCGAAGCCGGAAAAACTGCAGCGCTTTTTGGAGTTCATCACGAACTTCGGCTATGTCGTGAAAGGAACGGGCAACCAAATCCATCCGCGCGCCCTCCAGCAAATTTTAGAAGCGGTGCGCGGCGAGCCGGAAGAGATGGTCATTTCGACCGTCATGCTTCGGTCGATGAAGCAGGCGCGCTATGACGCCGAGAGCCTCGGCCATTACGGTCTGTCGACTGAGTTTTACACCCATTTTACGTCGCCGATCCGCCGCTACCCGGATTTGATCGTCCATCGGTTGATCCGGACGTATCTCATCAACGGCCAGATGGATCTTGACACCCAGCAAAAATGGGCGGAAAAGTTGCCTGAAATTGCCGAACACGCTTCCGATATGGAGCGGCGCGCCGTTGAGGCGGAGCGGGAGACGGACGATCTGAAGAAAACCGAGTTTATGGAAGACAAAATCGGGATGGAATTTGACGGCATCATCAGCTCGGTGACGAACTTCGGCTTGTTCGTTGAGCTGCCGAACACGATCGAAGGATTGGTGCACGTCAGCTATTTAACGGACGATTATTACCGCTACGACGAGCGCAGCTACGCGATGATCGGCGAGCGGACGGGGAAAATGTACCGCATCGGCGATGAAATCACCGTCCGCGTCATCAACGTCAACAAAGACGAGCGGATCGTCGACTTTGAAGTCGTCGGCATGAAAGGACGCCGCCCGTCGAAAGCGAAAGCCGCTCCGGTCGTCATCGAAGGGAAAAAGCAAAAGAAAGCAAAAGCAGAAGCGAAAAAGAATCACAACACGAATCGCGGCGCCAAAGCAAAAAAGAAGAAAAAGAAAAAACGGTAAGGGAAAGCCGAGCAGGCGGCTTTTCCTTCTTTTTCGTTTTTGGTACAATAAAAGCGCTACGATGAGGAGGAGGACGTGTATGCCAAAAGGGGAAGGAAAAGTGATCGCGCAAAACAAAAAAGCGCGCCATGATTATTTTATTGAAGAAACGTATGAAGCGGGTCTCGTTTTGCAAGGGACGGAAATTAAATCGATCCGCAACGGGCGCGTCAACTTAAAAGATTCGTTCGCCAAAGTGGAAAAAGGGGAAGTATTTCTCCATAATATGCATATCAGCCCGTATGAACAAGGCAACCGCTACAACCATGATCCGCTGCGGACGCGCAAGCTCCTCCTGCACCGCCGTGAAATCAACAAGCTGATCGGCTACACGAAAGAGCAAGGGTATACGCTCGTGCCGCTGAAATTGTACATCAAAAACGGCTTCGCCAAAGTGGAGCTTGGCGTCGCCAAAGGGAAGAAAAAATACGACAAGCGCGAAGACATGAAACGGAAAGAAGCGCAGCGCGAAATCGAGCGGGTGTTCCGCGAGCGGCAAAAGCTGTAGGGAGCAAGCGACGTATAAAAAAGTCAAAACCGATGTTTCTCAAGTGGGGAAGCCTTGAAACATCGGCTCTTCTTTCCTAGCGAATTCCATCCTTTTGGAAAAAACCATTGGTTTTCACCGACGTTGAAAACATTCCCATTGAAAATGCGCAAAACCATGGTATAATAAAAAGTGCAACAGCCAGTTACCAAGAGCTTAAGCTGTTCCGATCTCTTCGCACCGCGGGGACGATCCGGATTCGACAGGGGTAGGTCGAGCTTAAGCGGCGAGCCGAGGGGGACGTCCTCGTAAAAACGTCACCTAAAGATAACTGGCAAACAAAACTACGCTTTAGCTGCTTAATTGCTGCAGCTAGCTCCTCCCGCCATCGCCCGCGTGGCGTTCGAGGGGCTCATATGAAGCGGGCTACGCCCAAATCCGCCGCCTGAGGATGAGGGAAGAGACGAACCAGGCTAGCCGCCGGGAGGCCTGTCGGTAGGCGGAACGGACGGCGAAGCGAAATATACCGACTACGCTCGTAGATGCTTAAGTGGCGATGCCTCTGGACGTGGGTTCGACTCCCACCGTCTCCATTTCCAACATGTTGCTGTTTCGGATGAAAAATGGTGAACCGCTTGATGCGACCGTGTTTGCGGTCGTTTTTGCTTTTTCAAGAATCCGAAAGAAGCCAGCGAATGGGCGAAAATTTTGCGCGGATTTTGCACCGTGTTTTTTGCCTTGCATTGTATACAAGTTCGACAGTGACCAAGTAAACAAAATGCCTCTCATCCCTTGAGGCCAAAGGGACGAGAGGCATTTGGGCATTCTTCCGGCGTGTATCTAGGCGCGAGGATGGATGCCTACAATCTTCGGAGGCGGCCTCAACTCTAGCGCCGCCAAGAGCTGCACTTGTCTATTCTAACCAAGGAATCGAGTCCATGTCGCTTTTTTGGTTCGGCTGTAAATTTATGTTAGCTAATTTGCTCACCTACAGTAGAGAAAAAAAGAATGCTGACAAAAATATTAAACCGATCGAAAATATGACTAATATTCCTTTTATAATGTTTACTGGCAACATTCTTAGGATTATATTTAAAAAATACATTATAACAACTTTATTAAAAGATTCTGGAGTGGGATCATTTATATATTCGTTCTGTTTATGAATCTCGTTATTTAAGTGCTTTATTGTCCAATAAAGAAGAGCTATCCCCGATAACAGCACCATACTTGCCGCAAATAAGATAAACATAACAACTCCTTTATATAATTAAAGTATTTTACTTTAATTTCTTTAAAAAACCTAGAGAACTGGTGAAAAACGACCGATTTCGCCGAATCCGTTGCTTTTGGGTGAAAGAGAGGCGTTGATTTTACAGGACTTCTCAATTTGAGAAGAGTCCGTTTTTCGCGACTTTTCACTAATTCACCGGCCTTCTAGATCCCGAGTTCGACAGTTTTGAGGTCATTTTAGGCAAATGGAAATGACCAAAATGCTGTTATATCAAGGGTTTCGTAATGTGGATCCTAGGAAAAAATGCCGAATTTCATAGGCACACGATTTATTAATTTTTTCTTTTAAATATAAAGTTTATACGTTATAATATAGGCATGTACATACGACGAGTCACACGCAAAAACAAAGACGGAACGACCGTTGCTTATCTCCAGCTTGCTCACAATGAATGGGATCCAAAGGCCAAATATGCGAAAGCGAAGGTGATTTATTCATTCGGGCGCGAAGATGAAGTGGATCGCGCCGTCTTGGAGCGTCTGGCCAAAAGCATTTCGCGATTCCTTTCTCCTGAGCAGGCTTGGGAAGTCGAAAGGTTGACAGAAGAAGCCTCCGATGACTTTCAATTCCAGTCATGCAAACACCTCGGCGGCGTCTGGCTCTTGGATCAGCTCTGGAGACAACTGGGGTTGGGAGAGATTCTCCACTCCTTGTTTGCCTCCCGACATCATCAAATTCCGTTGGAACGGCTCATTTTTGCCATGGTGGCGAATCGCGCCCTTCATCCGTCAAGCAAGTTGGCGATGGAGGAGTGGGTGGAGAAAGACGTGTATATCCCTCACCTTCCTCAAGCCGCCAGCCACCAGTTATACCGGGCGATGGATGAGCTGCTGGCCGTACAGCCGGAATTGGAGCGCCAAGTGTTCCATGCCGTGGCCGATTTATTGAATTTGGAAGTCGACTTGATTTACTTCGATACGACTTCGTCGTACTTCGAAGTGGATCCCTCTGAAACACCGGAAGGAGAATCACTTCGAAAACAAGGATTCTCGAAAGACAAACGCCCAGACTTGGTCCAAATCGTCATTGGACTGGCCGTCACCCGGGAAGGAGTCCCCATTCGCGCTTGGGTATGGCCTGGCAATACCATGGACATGACGGTCATCAAACAGGTGAAACAAGACTTGATTGGCTGGAAGCTTGGACGTGTGATCAGCGTCATGGACCGCGGCTTTTCCTCTGAAGAGAATTTGCGAATCTTGCAACAGGCCGGCGGACACTACATTGTCGGCGAAAAAATGCGGTCCGGCAAAGCCGCCGTCGAAGAGGCATTGAGCCGCCGCGGGCGCTACCAACAAGTTCGCGAAAACTTGCATATCAAAGAAATCATCGTGGGTGACGGAGAAGCCCGTCAACGCTATGTTCTCGTGTACAATCCCAGCGAAGCCGAACGCCAACGCAAAGAACGGGAAACGCTGCTCGAATCGCTGAAAGAGGAGTTGGAGGGGCTTCGCCAACTCCCTAATGAAACTCATCATAAGGCCACCTGCCGGCTGCGTTCCCATCCGTCCTACGGAAAATACTTGCGTCAATTGAAGGATGGAACCCTTCGCATCGACAAGCAGGCGGTTCGTGACGCGGAAAAGTACGACGGCAAATATCTCATCCGAACCTCTGATGACACCTTGTCTGCCGAAGATGTCGCCACTGGGTATAAGCAGCTGGTGGATATCGAGCAGGCCTTTCGGACGTTGAAATCGACACTTGAGCTGCGTCCCATGTATCATCGCTTGGAAGACCGCATCCGGGCGCATGTGCTGCTCAGTTGGCTAGCCCTCTTGTTAGTTCGGATCGTGGAGATCCGGACTCATGAATCGTGGCCGAAAGTAAGGGATGAATGTGAGCGTCTTATGCTTGGACATTTTTCTTCCAAAAACGGCGACCTTTATCAACGAACCGAGCTGACGGCCAAACAAGCGCAACTCTTTACGGCTCTAGGGCTGGAGCCTCCTCCGAAGATCCTAGGCATCCATCCCCGCGCCTAGATACACGCCCGAAGTGTGCCCAAATGTCTCTCGTCCCTTTTGCATCAAGGGGCGAGAGGCATTTTGTTTGCCTAGTCACTGTCGAACTCGGGTAGATATCCTTTAGCCTTATTCCAAATAGCGTTAACTAGTCCAGACCATGTGATAGGGTCTCCCCCTGCTGCTTGCAATAATATATATTCTTTTGCCGCATATGTGACATCCCAGGCAAACTGACCTGCTTTAGCTATTTGAGACTTGGTCATATAACTATATATATGCTCATTGAAAAGTTAACCTTCGTATAAGTGGTTCCCACTCCGGTTATACTGCTCCTAAGGAAAAGCATGGAAAAGGAGCGGAATTCTGCATGAAACGTCTCAAAATCACCAACGATCACGGATGGACACCTCGGACACTTCGCAAACAGGAACGGAAAATCAAAAACACCCTTCTTCGCCAACGGGTGATGGCGGTTCGCCTGGTCATGGAAGGCTATTTGGGCAAAGAGGTGGCCTCCATGGTCAACGTGTGCCGACAAACCGTTTCCCATTATGTGTCGCTGTTCAACGAAGGCGGTCTGGAGCTCTTGCTTCATCGGGATTTCGCCCCCGGGCGGGAGCCGTTTCTCACCGAAGAACAGCAGGAA
>NZ_JBQPTH010000008.1:0-123586 GCF_052220245.1 Geobacillus sp. BK01 | reverse complement strand
TGCCATTGGCATCATAGCTGTAGTTGAAGTAATTTAAGACATTGCCGTTCGCGCCAAAGTTTTTAATCGATTTTAACTGGTTGGCATCATTATACTCGTAGGCGGTATAGGTGCCATTCGCATGGATGATGGATGAAATATTCCCTCGCTCATCGTACGTAAATCTCGCAAGGTTGGCGCTGTTTCTGGACAACACGACTAGCTGATCCAACGGGTTGTAGCTGTATCCGATGGTGTCGGTTGTTGTACCCACTGTGATGGAGGTGGACATCACGTTTCCGTTATTGTCGTAGCCATAGGCAATGGAATTAGATGCCCCTTTACTGATTCGTGTTGGACGATTATTCTTATCATACGTGTACGTGATCGTATTTCCACTACCATCCGTGACCGATGTCACGTTGCCATTGGCATCGTAATTCAACGTCCATTTCGTCAAGCCATTGTAAGCAATCGAAACAAGGCGGTTCAGCGCGTTGTAGCTATAGGATACCTTATCGCCATTGGCGTAGGTAACCTTTGTGAGATTACCGTTTTTATCATAGGCAAAGGACGTCGTTTGATTTAACGGGTTCGTGAAACCAGAAACCTGATTCAACTCATTATACGTATAGTTGGTTATATAATTCTTTGCATTCTTAACCGATGTACGATTTCCTACACCGTCATAACCATACGTCGTCACATTGCCGTTTGGATCCGTGACTTTTGTCAATTGGTTATTGGCATTATATTCATAAGAAGTCGTTTTTCCCTTTCCATCCGTTACACTTGTCTGATTTCCTACGGCATCATAACCGAAAGAAACCGTATCTCCTGCCGGATCTTTGATTTGGGTTACATAGTTTTTCTTCGCATCATACGTGTAAGAAGTATGGGAAGCTCCCACTTCTAAGCGCATCGCATCAAACCATGCGGTTCCGGTTTGATTAAAATAGTAGTAATACACTTCAATGTAATCAAACGCTTGTTTCGGCTTGACTTCCGCTGTCACATGCTGCCAGTCGGTCTTCGCCTTATCAAAGTCGTTTGCATAACCCCAATCGGTTGTACCATTCGTATAGTGGATTGCTACTTGCAAGCTATAGTAACCGCCGTTTGGATTGGCTCCTTCTTGTTTGGACCATCCAGACAACGTAAGTTTAGTGTTGCTGTCGCCAGAAATATTAATCCGTTGTTTAATATGCTTATTTTTCCCAGACTCTCCTGTGATTTTTAATGACTTGCTTCCAACATATATATTCGCAACTGTTGTATCTAGTCCATCATTTGTTGATAAATTGCCGCTTGTCGTCCAATTGTCAGGAATTCCATCACTATTCATATCTCGCTCGAAGCTGGAATTATCAACAAGATTATAGGCGCTGACAACCGTTCCTTTCTCTAATTGGATCCCGTCAAAATAAGCAGTTCCCGAACCGGCATTTAAGCCAACCGATACCCGAATAGATTTGGTGCCAGTTGGTGCGTTATCCGCGACGACATGAAGCCGAGTCCAATCGTTCGTTCCTGCCAACCCATAAGAAATTTTTTGATTTAACCAGTTTCCTTGCGCATCAAAATATTCAACTTTAATAAGAGCTCTGGCAGACATGGACGATGTTTTTACATAACCGCTTGCCACATAAACTCCACCATCATACGGCTGCTTATCAGAACTGACAATCGCCCATCCGGTCGAATTCGAAATGCTGATCGCTTTATTCCCAAATTTGCTTGTTGTCGTCCAACTGAATGTAGCGATTTTCCCTGATTCTACGGCCTTTGTCCAGTTGTCTGGCCAATTATCCGCATTATGATCGAATTCGAAGCTAGAGTTACTTACCAAGTTATCAGCTGTAGACATTGGATACGTCGAATACTGCAAATTTCCCAGATTATCGTATCGCTGTGAAACTGATTGTGTATAAGGATCGATCGCTTCGGTTTGATTGTTATTTTGATCATAATCAAATGTGCTGACGTTGCTGTTGAAATCCTGCTCTTTGATAAGATTATTTTGCAAATCATACGTATATTGTGCCGACTGATTTTCTGGCAATTGAACGCTGACAATATTTCCTTTTTCGTCATATTGATAAATGAACGCTGCGGTTCCATTCGCCTTATTTTCATTTGGTTCCACTACTCGGGTTAAATTATTGTTATTATCATAATCGAATGTTGTCACAGCCTTGTTTTGAGCATCTAAAGGATTTTCTGTGATTTGAATAATATTGCCGTTAGCGTTGTACGTATAATCTACCCGTCTCCCTTCGCCATCTGTGACCGACGTAACACCATTGGTTTTGTCATATGAATAATTTGTGGTACTATTTGTAAGTGCGCCGTTAATCGTAATAGGGCGTTCAATGCTTGTTACGCGGTCGAGTGTATCATAACCAATTGTCGTCGTAATATTTCGGGCATTTTTAATACTTGTTAGATTATGATCCGAATCATACGTAAAAATGGTCGCGTTTCCTTGAGCATCCGTAACTTTCGTTAGGTTGCCGGAAGCATCATACTCATAAGAGATGGTTCTGTTTGCTGGGTCGGTGATACTCGATACATATCCGTTTGTTCCATAGGCAATCGTCGTCGTTCTTGCTGATGCATCTGTAATTGAAGCTAATTTTCCGTTTGCATTATAATTCAATGTAGTCGTGTTCCCATTTGTATCGACCATGCGAGAAAGTTTGCCATTTGTATTGAAATAAAGTTTCGTACCATCGGTTTTGGTTATTGTATAAGTGCCGTCCCCATTTTTGATTAGATCGAGATAGACACCACCAGCAGCTTCGTATCCCCCGCCAACTTTTTCACCAAAAATATGACGAGTATTATCTCCATCAACAAACGTAACTGGTCCACTGCCTGCATCCCAAATATTCATTTCGAGATTAGACATCCATCCATAACCAAACATCCCATTCGATCCGGACTTTCGGCTATTGTATGTTCTCGTAAATTCAACATCTTCGCCTAGACCAGAAATAGCAAGATCCGTTGTTTGTAAAACAAGGTTTCCGTTTGCTGGATTCACCCCATCTTTAGTGGTCGTCCAGAAAGATTCTTGGCCGATTGGCTCTACCCAATAATTAATCGTAATGCGCGGCGTATTAACACTATTGTTTACCGTATTAAATGTGCGATATGGAGAAGACGATTCGTTCTGCTGTTTCAGCATCAAGCCGTAGTTCGGCTGAATACCATTGTACCAGTCCTTGACCAACTGAGTGATATCCCAGCTCCAGTACGTATTGGCCGTATTGTTTGTTGTCGTTGATTCTTTTGTGCTTCGAATAGAAGGCTGATTATTCCAGGTAACAGAAGAAGACCAATTGCTTGTAATTCGATGTAAATCAATGGATACTTGTTGACCATCGGCATTTGTTTGATAGGCATTAAATGTAGCGCTGGAAATGACACTATCACTTGGAAGACTCGGAAGGTAAAATCTCACTAAAGCACGAGTCGTTCCGAAATAACTGTTGTAACCTGTATGCATGTATGTGTTGCTCGAATAGACAGAATCAGGAAAATTATAGGCAATAAAATTATCCCGCAAAACATCCCATTCATTGATCGTAGGGTCAATCGTTACCGGATATATGGTGTCTGGATCTTGTAAAAAGCTCTCATCTACTATCACATCAATATAAGTTTTGCCGCTATTTTGACGTAAATGAAAGGCAACTTGATCAGAATACTTGTGGTTCGCATCGAACATATATGGCTTTTCTAAGTACCACTTAGGGTTCCCTTTTGAGTCTTCAAAGACGATCGTTCCGTCTTTTTTAGCAACAGCCTTTACCCCTTTTAGTTTCATCTCAAAAGTAAAAGCATTGCTGGAAGGTTTATTGTTAAGAATAATATCCTCTTTGACCACATTGCCTTGAAGGCGATATCGCACATCGGTTTGTTCAAATAACCCTTTATAAATGATTTCATTATTTTTCGCAACACCTTGCACATTTTTCGCATTTATTGGGATAAACGAAAGGATTCTATCATTTTCTTTGATCGAAACAAGTTCAGGTTGACTCGATTGTTTTGCGAATGTTACTTTGAAGGCGTTAGCCGTATTCTCAAACATATCGGCCCCGTTGGGTTTTAGATCGTTATTAATTTTTTTCCATTTCTTATCAAGAGGATCTTGATAAAATTGGGGTTGCAGGTATATCTCTTCAGTAAAGCTTCCATCCGGATTCAAGTATCTTGTCGAATACTTTGTCCGTCTGCTCTCGAGCTCTAATTTTGATTTTGGCCGTTTCGTGGGAAGATCACCAATGTTAGCTTCAATATTTCGGCTTTTTTGCACTACGCGTTCCGATTTCCCAAGAGCAGCTTGTGCAAATGGGGGGACGACAATACTAAAAATTAAACAACATGAGAGAATCATAGCCACATAGCGATAGTTAAATATCGACTTTCCTTCCACCTTATTCCCTTCCTCTCAGGATATGTTGATCATCCGGATGTCAATAAGATTATAGCAACGAAATACAAAGATACGTAATGATCCAAATAATGTAAATTATCAATCGTTTAAGATGACTATAAAAACCCGCCCGCACTCTCATTCGTTTGCTATTGCCAAAAGTTTATCCATCACGATTTTTCTCTGAGTTTTAACGTCTGGAAAAAAGCTTGTCACCTCTGTTTTTCGGCCATCATGAAATAACTACATACTCAACAGCCCAAACATTGTGATGAACAAGGGGGAAGAGATGATGAGAATATCTGATTTTCTTAAAAGATATCATTTGCATGGGAGTTTAATTAATAAGGTAGAATATGATTCGACCACCAAAAGAGTATCTCTTGAAACTGAGTTATGCAAATGGCAACAATTCGATTATGACGAAACGAAAGATCCGGAAATGATTGAAGGATTCAATGTTTTTGAAGATGTAACATATTTTGAAACAGATTGCGTTAAAGACTTTGATGCTGATGAAATATTGGAAGTGGTGCTTATTTCCGCCACTTCATCGCTTGAAAAAGTTAAAATAGTCACCGACGGGGGGAACATCATCATGATTGAGGCGGGGAATGTAGAGTGGCACTCACTTTGAGTGCAATGCTTAAGGGTAATTCTTACAATGCGCGCAATACCGTTGGCCCGATATTTTAAGGTGTTGAGAAACAGGAAGAGGTTTGTTTGTCGACTGCTCAAAAACGCGGCGATGCATAGCCCCGTCACCGAAGCGGTTGTCAGCGATACAAATACGGAGTGCCATAATATTCCGTCCGGTTGAGCTCCGGGTATTCGGAAGTGAAATGAATGAAAATCGGGCACCAATCACAAAACGGGTACGTGCGAAAAAAATCGCGGTCGCCATAGCGAATAGCTTCGAGCGCCAACGGCAATTCTTTCTTGAATACGTTCGCTCGGCGCGCATTTTCTTGCCGGCCCATTTGCCGGTTGCCAACGAATACATAGAGAAACAATACTAGCTGTTGCCCGGCTTGTTTCCATTCACCGAGCACTTCATCGCGTTGAGAAGTGAGCTGATCAGTGACAAATGCGCGGGAGACAGTGAGGAATAAGGTGCCAGTCGTGTCCGAGTGGGTTAAGGTGTACAGACGGCCGTTCACTGGTGACAGCTGGGTGATTCCAGCGGTCTGGGTGACGTGCAGTCGCTCGGGAGAGAGGTATTTCATGGCGGTCCTCCTTCTTCTGTGGAAAGTGGTCGATCTCATTCATCTATATGTGCCTTTATTGGCGGCGATGACAAAACAAAACCGAACGGGACGGCCGATCCGCGTTCGGTTTTGCTTCATGGCTTTCAGTGGGTGACGTTGGTGGCCTCCTTGTCCGCAGCCGCTTCGCTATGCGCCAGCGGGGCGGCGGAGTCGGCCCATTGCGGCCGCCAGGCGATGCAAAGCGCCCCGCCGATGATGCCGAGAATGGTGCCGACTAAGAAGCCGCCCAAGGCGCCCATAATCGATAAAATCGCGCTGAACATGCCGATGATGCCGAATAAGGTGGCCAGCCGCGGCATTGCATACGACAAGATGGCCATCAACAATACCATCCCGCCGAAGAAAAAGCCGACGAAGACGGTGCTGCCAGGGACGAGCGAAATTTCATATAAGTGCGCTGGAATCCACAAAATGATCAAGCCCGACAGCAACAGCAGCGTCGCCCCCCAAAACGGCCGCCGTCTGCGCCAGCGCTGAAGCGCCTGCCAACGGGAACGGATCATCTCCATCATTCCTTACTTAAGGTAGCATCGCTATTTCAGCGGTTCGAAATATACTTTCATGCCCGGAAGCGATACGGCTTGCTGGAACAAATAGACGGTTTTCAAGTCGCCGTTTTCAATATGAATCGTATTGGCGTTTTGGGTGAACTCAGCCGCTGCTTTTTGCACATCTCCCTCAACGTCGCCGATATAGTTTTCTTTCATTGTCAGGCTGCCGAAGGAGATGTTGCCGTTAATTTGCGTTGCTTTTTGGACGAGGCCGTCAATCGATACAGTCCCCCCAGCCTCGATGACAACGCGGAGGTTCAGCGCCTCGAAATCTTTCGAAATTTTGAGTCCTTGGATGGTTGCTTTGTTAATCTCGTTGACAAACACGGGCGTTTGTTTGGCTTTTCCGGATTCCGCCATCCCGCCGTACATTTTAAAACCGTTGCCCTCGAGCGTTTTGAACTGGACGGTGAACTCCCCGACGCCGCCAAGCGGCACGGCGTAGGCGACGCCCGTCAGCCCGAAGATCGACAGCAAGGCGCCCAACAGCAGGAACCCCCCTAACAGCGCGGCGAGCAGCGGCTTTTTCGCCGTGCGCCCCCCAATGATGACCGGTTTTGTCGCCATTTCCATGGCTTTTCTCCTCCCCCTTTTTGAATAGTAGGCGCTGTAAGCGCTTTAATATGTTTAAATTTTATGACAATTTGTCTTCCCATTGAAGTCCGACGATTGTCGGATTTTTGCCGTTCGTGCCCGGCTGCGGGGCCGAAGGAAGGGGGGAAAAACGCCATCAGCAGCCGGCTCGTTGCGGCGGTAGTGTAGGGGAGTTTGCGGCTTTATGGGTTTAGAAAAAATAGAGGATTCACATCGTGAGTGGAACAATGGCTCTATTTATCGCCTGAGGCTGCTGAATTTGTCAACCAGACCTTTTGGCAGGCGGATCGTTCGTACGGCCAGGTTCCCGCAGGACGATGGAGGCAGCAGCAATAACTCGGCCGTGGCCGCCCGGTAATGTTGTATCGATGAGGCCGCTTGAAAGAGAAGGGATCGCAATCCCACGCTTTTCAAAGCAGAAGTTGGGGAAGGTAAATGTTGGATGCAGGGGTGATTGGAATTGTTTCATAGTTGTGAAAGTATTTTTAATACAATATAATCAAAAGGGAAAGAAAAATAGAAAAGGGGATGATGACAATGAAGAAACGAAAGCGGTTCATGCGTCTGATGGCCGTTCTTTCTATGTCGCTGCTGCTTGGAGCCTGCGGCAACGGCAACGGCGGCGGAGGGGCGGAACAGGAAGGAGCCGGTGAACAGCAAGGCGGCGACGTGAAATTCCTCAGCATTGCCACCGGCGGAACGGGTGGAACGTACTATCCGCTTGGCGGTGCGTTTGCGGATATTATTAAAGATGAGACCGGCATTGACGCCAATGCGATTACGTCTGGTGCATCGGCGGAAAACATGGCCATTTTGAACGCCGGTGACGCGGAAATCGCGTTCGCCCAAACCGATATTGCGACATATGCGACCGAAGGAAAGCTCATGTTTAAAGAGAAAATTGAAAGCGTTAAAGGGATTGCGACCCTTTACCCGGAAACGATCCAAATCGTCACGACGAAAAAATCCGGTATTCAGTCAGTGGAAGATTTAAAAGGGAAAGTCGTTTCCGTTGGGGAAGCCGGTTCGGGAACGCGGGCGAACGCTGAGCAAATTTTGGAAGTCCACGGAATGACGTTTGACGATATTAAGGTGCGCAACTTGTCGTTTGATGATTCCGTCTCCGGCATCCAAGACGGAACGATCGACGCCGCCTTTATTACGGCCGGAACGCCAACCGGGGCGGTAGAAGGGCTGTCGGCGACCGAAGATGTCGTCATTGTGCCGATTGCGGAAGATAAAATCAATGCTTTAATTGAAAAATATCCGTACTATGCGAAAGACGAAGTGCCAAAAGGAACGTATAAGCTTGCTGAAACGGTTCCGACGGTCGCTGTGCGCGCGATGTTAGTCGCCCGGGCGGATCTGCCGGAGGATGCAGTCTACAACATTACGAAGGCGATTTTTGAAAACTTGGATAAAGTGAAACATGCCAAAGCCCAGCAAATCAAACTCGAACATGCGCTCGATGGCATGTCGATTGAGCTTCACCCGGGCGCGAAAAAATATTTTGATGAAAAAGGAGTTAAAGCGGAATAACGGGATAGGGGAAGGACTGGCTTGAATGAGGATGCCAGCCCTTCCTTATTTCCACCGGCCGGCAAGGGGGAACGGCTGATGCGCAAACGAGTCTTGGCGACGAGTATATTTCTGGTGACGGTTGCCGTCTTCTTCATTCCTTTCCGCCAGGCGGTGGCGTTTGAAAAGGACGGTTGGGTGGCTGCCTACATCCCGGCTTCCGTCGGGGATACGTTCGCGATTCGTTATACCCATTCGATCCATCGTTCAGATGTCGAGGAAACGTATAAACTGTTGGCGGACGGGACGATTGAACAAATCGCGCTCACTTATGAGGATACGGCGGTCGGGATGCCGGCTGACGCAGCGCCGGGAGAGACGTTTACGTTGCGGGATGGAAAATATTATATTACTGGCATGGAGCGCAAGTTTCCATCCATCTGGTTGAGCATCGGACGAGTTGTCGCCAACCATCGTGTCGTGTATCAAGGGAAGACGGTGGCGTTAAAAACAGTCATCCCTCCCGGCTCCATTGTCCGCATCAAGATGACGCGACTATCACTGTTTCAATGCTGGAGGGGAGTGAACTTATTTGGCTGAGAAGTTTGAACAGCTGTCCGTCGAGGAGCAGCAAGAATTGCTGGAAAAATATGACCCGGAAGCGGCGACGCGCAGGCTGAAGGGGCCGCTTGGCTGGATCGCCTTTTTCGGACTCCTTTCGTTTTCGCTCTTTCAGTTGTACGCTTCCATTTTTCAAACACTTCCGAAACAAATTTTATTGTCGATTCATTTAGGATTTGCATTATCTCTCATTTTTTTGCTGTTTCCGGCGCGAAAAAAGAATCTTCGGCGTTCTAATGTCGGCATTGTCAATATCATGTTATCTTTGTTGTCCATCGGAGTCGGGGCATATTTGCCGCTCATGCTTGATGACATTGTCCAGCGCATCGGCATTATGACGCCGCTCGACTTTACGGTCGGCCTTGTCGCCGTCCTGCTTGTGCTCGAAGCGACGAGGCGGGCGGTCGGGCTGCCGATTACGATCATCGCCTCGCTGTTTTTGCTGTATGCGTATTTCGGGCCGTATATGCCGGGATTTTTAGCTCATCGCGGCGTTGATTTGGAAGGGCTCGTCAAAACGATGTTTTTCACGACAGAAGGCATTTTCGGCACGCCGCTGTACGTGTCGGCGACGTATATTTTCGTGTTCCTGTTGTTTGGCGCCTTCTTAGTGAAAACGGGCGTCGGGGAGTATTTTAACGATTTGGCGCTCGTTGTCGCCGGGAAGCGGATCGGCGGTCCGGCCAAGGTGGCGGTGTTCTCAAGCGCGCTGCAAGGAACGATCAGCGGCAGTTCGGTGGCGAACGTCGTGACGTCCGGGGCGTTTACCATTCCGATGATGAAACGGCTCGGGTACGGAAAAGAATTTGCCGGCGCTGTGGAGGCGACATCGTCCACCGGCGGCCAGCTCATGCCTCCGGTCATGGGAGCGGCTGCGTTCTTGATGGTCGAATTTATCGGCGGCATTTCGTATTGGGAGATCGCGAAAGCGGCCGCCATCCCGGCGATTTTGTATTTCGCCGGCATTTGGATGATGACGCACTTCGAGGCGAAACGGATCGGGCTGCGCGGGTTGACGGAAGATGAAATGCCAAACCGAAAAGAAGTGCTTGGGAAAATTTACTTGCTCGTTCCGATTGTAGTCGTCATCGTGTTGCTGATGAGCGGGATGAGCGTGATGCGGGCGGCGCTCTGGTCGATCGTGGCGATCATTGTCGTCAGCGGTTTGAAAAAGGAAACGCGGCTAGGATGGCGCGACATCATTGACGCGCTAGTCGACGGGGCGAGAAGCGCGCTGTCCGTGGCGGCGGCGACCGCCGCAGCCGGCATCATCGTCGGGGTCGTGACGAAAACGGG
The DNA here is from genome assembly GCF_052220245.1 of Geobacillus sp. BK01. NCBI lineage: Bacteria > Bacillati > Bacillota > Bacilli > Caryophanales > Anoxybacillaceae > Geobacillus > Geobacillus sp. BK01. Next base: position 113,315 of record NZ_JBQPTH010000008.1, on the reverse strand, counting down.
CCTTGGCTTGAAAATGGCAAACGGCTTGATCGATTTGTCAAACGGCGTTTTGCTGTTGACGCTCTTTTTCACGATGCTGACTTCGCTCATTCTCGGCATGGGTTCGCCGACAACGGCCAACTACGTCATCACTTCGACGATCGCGGCGCCGGCGATCATCGCATCCGGCGTGCCGGAGCTGGCTGCGCATTTGTTCGTGTTTTACTTTGGCATTGTCGCCGACATTACACCGCCGGTGGCGTTGGCGGCGTTTGCGGCAGCCGGCATTTCCGGAGGAAGCCCGCTGCGGACCGGGGTTATCGCCACGAAGCTTGCCATTTCGGCGTTTATCATCCCGTACATGTTCGTGCTTTCACCGGCCTTGCTCATGATTGACACGACCGTTCCGTATTTGATTTGGGTCGTATTCTCGGCATTTATCGGCATGCTCGCCATCAGCGCAGGAATGATCGGCTTTTGGTACCGGAAACTTAACATTCTTGAACGCATCATCGCGACCGTCACCGGGCTGTTGCTCATTTATCCGGAAAGAGTGAGCGATATCGTCGGCTTGGTGCTGTTTGTCGCCATGTTCGCCGTTCAATATATGGCCGGGAAGCGGGAGCAGATGCAAAAGTCGGCGTCATAAACACTCGTTCCGGAATATAAAATTAGGAAAGGACTCACCACGACGGTGGGTCCTGCTTTTTTTAGGATCGGTGAAAAACGGTTGGTTTCGCCGAATATGTTCCTTGTTCGTTCGTTTGCGAAAAGGTTGGGGATTTGAAGGGAAATGCTGATTCCTCCTCTGTTTCTCAAATTGAAAAACCTGGCGGTGCGTATGCTGTTTCGTTGCGTTGCGCATCAATCTAAAAGGCTGCTCTCCAACCGTTTTTCTCAAATGGAAAACTTTGTAACGCCATCACTTCCTTTTTGGCGATTTCTCACAAATCGAGCGAATTTGTTGTTTTTCCCCATCTTTCTAGAGACTTCGCTGTTCACCGGCTTTCTACCGCCATAGGGCGCATAGGCCTCGCTCTCTAAAACGTTAGCGGCGGCAAGTCACATTCCGCCAAACCGATGTTGCAAGAACGATAAGAAATGGCGGGCGCTCTTAGAGAGATGCCGGCTTTGATCCACAATGGCCGCGGCTTCGGCCTGGACGCTGAAATCAACGAGAGAACACACCCGAATGCCGGGAACCGGAAAAAAGGAAACGGTTGATTGGGGAAGAATGGTGGCGCCGATTCCTTTGGCGACGAGCGAAAGGAGGACGGTCGCGTCAGGACATTCGCAAACGATTTTCGGCTCAAACCCATGGCGGCGGCATTCGTGAACGACCAGCTCATATTGGCCTTTGCCGTGGATGCGGTGCAAAAGCAACAGCGGAAGCCCGCGGAATTCCCGCACATGCATATGCGGCCCGCGTGCCGGCCATTGGGCGGGCAAAACGGCGACGTACGGTTCGCTTGGAAGCGAAATGATGTCATACTGCCGAAGGTCGTCGATGGGCAGGCGGACGATGCCGATGTCGATGATGCGCTCTCTTAACAGTTCGCCGATTAAAAAGCTGTCCCCTTCGCGAAGGTGAAACTTAATGTTGGGAAACGAGCGGTGGAAAGGCTCCATCACCTCGGATAAGTAATAGAAGCAAGATTTGACACAGCCGATGGACAGCGTCCCCTTTGCCCCTTCTTCGATCTCGCGCACTTCCAACAAGGCGTCATCGAGCTGCTGAAGAAGCTGTTTCGCCCGTTCGTACAGCACTTTTCCCGGTTCGGTCAGCTCCAATTTTTTCGTGCTTCGTTCCAATAAAGTCACCCCCAGCGTTTCCTCGAGCTGCTTCAGCTGCTGGCTGAGCGGGGGCTGGGCGATGTGCAGCTTTTTGGCCGCTTTTGTAATTTGTCCTTCCTCGACGATCGTCGTAAAGTACTTGAGCTGTTTTAGATCGATCATCCGTTTCTCCCCCTGTTTATATATTTTTTATATGAATTAGGTAATGTTTTTTGTATTTTTCATATATGAAATCATATGTTATATTAATTCCGAACATTCTGAATGATAGCGCTTTCTTATCCCATTATACGTGAAAATGGAGGGAATGAAAATGCCGGCGAAAACAGGTCAAGAGTACATGGGACGCCTCAAGCAGGCGAAAAGCAGCGTGTACATCCACGGGGAAAAAGTCGGGGATGTCACCGAGCATCCGGCGTTTCGCAACGTCGTCCGCTCGATGGCGGCGCTTTATGACCGGCAATATGAAAAGCCGGACAAAATGTTGTACCGGTCGCCGACAACCGGGCAGCTTGTCGGCATGACGTTTATTCAGCCGACAACGGTTGACGAGCTCATCGCCCGGCGCGAGGCGACGCAAGAGTGGGCGCATATGTCGGCGGGGATGATGGGCCGCTCTCCCGATTATTTGAACGCCGAAGTCATGGCCATGGGCATTGCCAACGATCTATTTGCCGAAGATGATCCGATGTTTGCCGAAAACGCGAAACGTTACTATGAATATGCGCGCGAAAACGACATCAGCCTGACGCATACGCTCATCCATCCGCAAATGAATCGCGCAAAGGCGCTTCATGAACAGAAAGACGCCGATGTGCCGCTTCATTTGGTGGAGCGGCGAAAAGACGGCATTATCGTCAGCGGCATCCGTCTGTTGGCGACGCAAGGCGGCATTACCGATGAAATTTTAGTGTTTCCCTCCACGGTGAAAAGATCGTCTTCCGGAGAGGACCCGTACGCGCTCGCTTTCGCCATCCCGAACAACACGTCGGGCGTCAAGTTCATTTGCCGCGAGGCGTTTGACTACGGACGGAGCGCATGGGACCATCCGCTCGCCTCCCGCTTTGAAGAAGGCGATGCGATCGTTTCATTTGAAAATGTGTTCGTGCCGTGGGAGCGCGTGTTTGTGTGCGGCAATTCGTCGATTTGCAACCGGACGTTCCGCGAGACGAACGCCGTTGTCCATATGTCGCACCAAGTCGTGGCGAAAAACATCGTCAAAACGGAGTTTTTGCTCGGCGTCACGCTTTGCCTGATGGACGCGATCGGCATCGGCGAGTTCCAGCACGTGAAAGACAAAGGGGCGGAAATCATGCTCGTTTTGGAGACGATGAGAAGCCACTTGTACCGGGCTGAGCATAACGCCAAGCCGGACCGCTGGGGAACGATGACGCCGGATTTTGCCGCGCTTGATGCGGCGCGCAACTGGTACCCGCGCGTGTATCCGCGTTTGGCGGAGATCATTCGCATTTTAGGCGCATCGGGGTTGATGGCGATTCCGACGGAAGCCGATTTCCATCATGAAGAAATCGGCGATATCGTTCGCCGCGCCATGCAAGGGGCGACGGTGGACGGCTATGAGCGCGTCCAGCTGTTCCGGCTCGCCTGGGACCTTACGATGAGCGCGTTCGGCGCCCGGCAGACGCATTATGAATATTACTTTTTCGGCGACCCGGTGCGGATGGGGATGGCATATTTCGACGGATATGAAAAAGCGTATTACAAACAGCTCATCCATGATTTTTTGCGGACGGCCACAAGCGTGCACATTCCGGCCAATAGCGAACAGTAAAAGGGGGAAGGACGATGGCATTTTCCATTATTCGTGCGGCCCGCGCGGTGCTGCATGTGACGGATTTGGCGGCGGCGCGCGATTTTTATGAACGGGTGCTTGGCTTTGTCGTGACGGAAGCGGATGAAGGGCATTTGTATTTGCGCGGGTTGGAAGAGTACCAACACCATAGCTTGCTGTTGAAAAAGGCGGACCGTCCCGCCGTCGAGGCGATCAGCTATAAAGTGGGATCGGAGCGGGAACTTGAGGAGCTTTACCGTTGGTTCGCCGCCAGGCAGTTGGAGCCAAAATGGGTTGACGCACGGAGTCAGCGCGCCGTCGGCCGGGCGTTTCGCGTGCAAGATCCGTCCGGGCTGCCGCTGGAGTTTTTCGCGCAAATGACGGCGGTGGAGCGGCTTTTGCAGCGGTATGACTTGTACCGCGGCGCCCGCGTGCAGCGCATTGACCATTTCAATTGCATGGTGGCTGATGTTCAGCAGGCGTACGATTTTTACGTGCACGGCCTCGGCTTTGCCTGCTCGGAGTATACGGAAACGAAAGACGGCAAGCTGTGGGCGGCGTGGCTTCACCGGAAACAAAACGTCCATGACGTGGCGATGATGAACGGGAAAGGCCCGCGCCTTCATCATATCGGGTTTTGGCTGCCGGATCCGCTCAGTTTGATTCATGCGTGCGACGTGTTGGCGGCGTCCGGATATGGGGCGCATATCGAACGCGGGCCGGGGCGGCACGGGCTGTCGAACGCCTTCTTTGTTTATTTGCGCGATCCCGATGGCCATCGGATCGAGCTGTATAACGGCGACTACTTGACGAGCGATCCGGATTTCCCGCCGATCCGCTGGGATCTTGATGATCCGCGCCGGCAAACGTTTTGGGGGCATGCGGCGCCGGACAGCTGGTTTGAGGAGGCGTCGGTCGTGCTTGACGTTCATAGCGGCCAACCGGTCGAACCTAAAGAGCCGGCGCTCGCCAAAGTCAAGCCGACGTTCCTCATTTGATTCATATATAATTTAATAGTTGATTTCATATATGATTTTTGTGTAATATGTATATAACGTTTAGATAATTCTGATAAATAGGAGGGAGAGACATGGCGCATCGCGAGGTGAAAGAACGGCTGCGCGGCTCGATCGCGCCGGTCGTCACGCCGTTCGATGAGGAAGGAAACGTGGATTTTGCGGCGTTGACCGCGCTTATCGATTGGCATATTGAAAGCGGCACGCACGGCATTTCCGTCACCGGAACGTCGGGAGAGCCGAGCTCGCTGACGCTTGACGAGCGGAAACAGGTGATGGAAGCGGCGAAAAAAGCGGTGGCCGGGCGCGTGCCGTTCGTGCCGGGGACGGGCTCGACCAACCATGCGGAAACGATTGAGTTGACCCGATTCGCGCAGGAAATGGGCGCCGATGCGGCGATGGTCATCGTCCCGTATTATAACCGCCCGTCTCAAGCCGCGCTCTATAAACATTTTAAAGCGGTGGCCGAGGCGGTTGACATCCCGATTATCGTCTACAACATTCCGGGGCGGACGGCGGTCAATTTGGAAGTCAAAACGTTGGCGCGGCTCGCCGAGGATTGCCCGAACATCATCGGGGTGAAGGAGTCGAACAAAGATTTTGAGCATGTGAACCGGGTGCTTTTGTATTGCGGACGCGATTTTCTCCTCTTTTCCGGCATCGAGCTGTTGTGCTACCCGATGCTGGCGATCGGCGGCGCCGGGTCGATCAGCGCGACGGCGAACGTCGTGCCGCAAAAGGTGGCCGAGCTGCACGACGCGTGGTTTGCAGGTGACATCAAGCGGGCGCAAGATCTCCATTTTGAGCTGATGGAGCTGAACGATGTGCTGTTTATTGAAACGAACCCGGGCCCTGTCAAGGCGGCGCTCGGCATGATGGGGAAAATCACCCCGACGCTCCGGCTGCCGCTCGATTTGCCAAGCGGGGAGCACCAGCAGCAAATCCGCCGCACGCTCGTCAAATACGGGCTGCTGGCCGAAGAGCTGCAACGGTGAAAACAGCGGACGGGAAGCGGAAGAAGGGGATGGGGAAGATGGGAAACCGCGCGCGCCGGACGTTTGCCGCGAATGGCCGAAATGAGGAATCAAGCAAAGGCGTGAAAACAGTCGGGCGTCTAAAAGGCGCGTGATTCAACGAAAACTCAATTTGAAATGCGCTGTTCTCAAGCTGGGAAACGTGCTCAAGCCCGGCTCCTCTTCTTGCGGTGAACAACACCGGCGGGAGAGAACGATTGTGTTTCATCAGCCGTTGAAATCATCAGCCTGACCAAGAAAGGCGGGGATAGGGTGAACGTGCAACTGCGCTTAGCCGGCGTGCGGGGGATGATTGAGGCGGAGGCCGCGCCGCAAAGCGGGACGGTGCGATGGCATGGACGGATGCACCGGATGGAGGAACTCGAGTGGGCTGCGCCTGTTGGCGGGGCGATGTACGGGGTGGCGTGGAACGACCGGTTGGAATGGGAGCGATGTTTCGAGCGCATGCATCAGCCCCCTTATCGGAAGCCGCCCGAAGGCCCGGTGCTGTACATGAAGCCGGCCAACACGATCAACGCCCATCGGCGGCCGGTGTTTCTTCCGCCCGGCGTCAACGAGCTGCGGGCCGTTCCGGCGCTCGGCCTTGTCATCGGGCGGACGGCGGCGCGCGTGCAGCCGGGCCGGGCGCTCGATTATGTGGACGGCTATACGATCGTCAACGATTTCTCGATTCCGCACGAACAGCGGTATCGGCCGGCGGTGAAGGAGCAGGCGCGCGACGGGTTCGCCCCCGTCGGGCCGTGGATCGTGTCGAAAAGGGAAGCCCCGCCGTTATCGGCGCTTTCGGTGCGCGTATACGTGAACGGCCTCCTCGTCCAACAGGCCGGCGCGGGCCGTTTTCGCCGTCCGGTTGAACAATGGCTGGCCGATGTGACCGACTTTATGACCCTTTATCCGGGCGATGTGCTGTTTTTCGGCTGGCCGGCTGACGCCCCGCTCGCGGCGGCCGGCGATGTGGTGCGCGTCGAGATTGAAGGCGTCGGCGTCCTGGAAAACCGGCTCGTTCGGGAAGAAGGGGGAGAGGAACGATGAAGCGGGCGCGCGTCGCATGGAACGGCGCGGTGACCGAAGCGGAGCCGCTTGCTGACGGCCGCCTCCGCCTGCCGGACGGGATGACCGTCAGCGAGCACGAGGTCGTATGGCTTCCGCCGGTCGAGCCGGGCGTGGTCGTGGCGCTTGGCTTGAATTATGCCGACCATGCCGGGGAATTGTCGTTTTCAGCGCCGGCCGAGCCGCTTTTATTTCTCAAAGGGAAAAACACCCTTGTCGGCCATCGCGGCCGCACCGTCCGCCCCGCCGGCGTCCACATGATGCATTACGAATGCGAACTTGCGGTGGTGATCGGCCGCCCGGCCCGCCGGGTGAAAGCGGAGCGGGCGTACGACTACATTTTCGGCTACACGATTGCCAACGATTACGCGGTCCGCGACTACTTGGAAAACTATTACCGGCCGAATTTCCGCGTCAAAAACCGCGACCGGACGACGCCGCTCGGCCCGTGGATCGTCAGCCATGAGGAAGTCGGCGATCCGATGGCGCTTCGTTTGCGGACGTATGTCAACGGAACGGTCGTGCAGGAAGGATATACGGGCGACATGATCTTTTCCATCCCGTATTTGCTTGAGTACATCACGGAATTTATGACGCTTGCGCCGGGCGATGTGATTTTGACCGGCACGCCAAAAGGAGCGGTGAACGTCGAGCCCGGCGATGAAGTGGCGGCCGAAATTGAGCGCATCGGCCGGCTGATCAACTACATCGTTTAGCCAAAGGAGGGGAGAGGATGCCGCATTTTATTGTGGAATATACGGACAATCTCGGCGAAGAAGCCGATATTCGCGGTTTGCTTGAAAAAGTTCACCGCGTGCTGATCAAACGGCGCGGCGTGTTTCCCGTCGGCGGCATCCGTTCGCGCGCCATTCGGCTCAGCGAATATTATGTGGCCGACGGCGCGGAAGACGATGCGTTTGTGCACGCGACGCTGAAAATCGGCGCCGGGCGGCCGGAACAGGTGAAAAAAGAAGTCGGCGACGAGCTGTTTGCCGTCATGAAAGACCATTTCGCCCCGCTGCTGGCGAAACGCTATTTGGCGCTGTCGCTTGAGCTGTATGAGTTCAGCGAGGCGGGGACGTATAAGCATAACAACATTCATGCGCGTTATCGGACATAGCGGGAGGGGGAAACGAATGACGGGGCAACCGAAAGTGCTTCATTATATCAATGGGCGGTTTGCGGAAGGGGAAGCCGGTGTGTATTTCCGCAACATTAATCCGTTTACGAACGAGCCGATCAACGAAGTCGCCGAAGGGCGGAAAGAGGATATCGACGCGGCGGTCCGGGCGGCGAAACAGGCGTTTGATGGCGGGCCGTGGCGGACGATGCCGGTTGAAAAGAGGCTCCGGTATTTGTTCCGCATTGCCGAGCTGATTGAAACATATGCGGACGACATCGCCTATTTAGAGGCGCTTGACACCGGCATTCCGATCAGCCAGGCGAAAAAGCAGGCCGCCCGCGCGGCGGAAAACTTCCGCTTTTATGCGGAGATGGTGAAAACGCGTCTTGTCGGCGAAGCGTACCAGGTGAACGGGCAGTTTTTAAACTACACCGTTTACAAGCCGGTCGGGGTGGCGGGGCTCATCACGCCGTGGAATACGCCGTTTATGCTTGAGACGTGGAAAGTCGCCCCGGCGCTGGCGACCGGCAACACCGTCGTCTTGAAGCCGGCCGAATGGTCGCCGCTGACGGCGAATAAACTGGCGGAAATCATCGATGAAGCCGGGCTTCCCGCCGGGGTGTTCAACGTCGTGCACGGATTTGGCGAAACGGCGGGCGCCGCGCTGGTCGCCCATCCGGATGTCCGCCTCATCTCGTTTACCGGTGAAACGACGACCGGCATGGACATCATCCGCAACAGCGCCGCGACGTTGAAAAAAACGTCGATGGAGCTCGGCGGCAAGTCGCCGCTCATCGTATTCGCCGACGCGGACCTTGAACAGGCGCTCGATGCGGCCGTTTGGGGCGTATTTTCGCTCAATGGCGAGCGGTGCACGGCCAACTCGCGGCTGTTGCTTGAACAATCGATTTACGACGAATTTGTCGCCCGGCTGAAAGAGCGCGTCGACCGCATCGTCATCGGCGACCCGATGAACCCGGCGACCGAACTGGGGCCGCTCATTCACCGCGACCATTGGGAGCGGGTGAACCGCTATATCGAGATCGCCAGGCAAGAAGGAGCGAGCGTCTATGCCCCCGGCGTTCCGAAAGGGCTCGAGCGCGGCAACTTTGTGCCGCCGACTTTGCTGCTTAACTGCCGCAACGATATGAAAGTGGCGCAAGAAGAAATTTTCGGCCCGGTCATGGCCGTGATGTCCTTTGCTGATGAAGAGGAGGCCATTCGGCTGGCGAATGATGTCAAGTACGGCTTGGCGGCGTACGTCTGGACGAGCGACATGAAGCGCGGCCACCGCGTCGCCCAGGCGATCGAAAGCGGGATGGCGTGGGTCAACTCGCCGAACGTCCGCGATTTGCGCATTCCGTTTGGCGGGACGAAATACAGCGGCATCGGCCGCGAAGGCGGGCATTACAGCTTTGATTTCTATACGGAAGTGCAAGTCGTCCACGTTGCCGTCGGCGATCCGTCCATCCCGCCGCTTGGGAAAGCCGCCCCGTCATCCGCGCTGTCGGCGGAGCGGACATAAATCGGTAGCCGGACGTATACGGCATAGGATATGATGAAGGTATGGAAACGAAAGCGAAAAACAAAACCCAATTGGCTTACGAGTATATTCTTTCTCGCATTGAAAACGGCGTCTATGGCCCGGGATACCGGGTTGTCATCGACCAAATCGCCCGCGAGCTCGGGCTAAGCAGCATCCCGGTGCGGGAAGCGATCCGCCAGCTTGAAGCGGAAGGGCTCGTTGAATTTAAGCCGTATACAGGCGCCGTCGTCAGCAATATCAACGAGAAAGAATATATCGAGACGCTGTCGGTGTTGGCTGTGCTGGAAGGCTATGCGACCGCGCTCGGCTCCGCCCGTGTGACAAAGGAGGCGATCGATCGGCTGGAACAATTAAACGAGCGGATGGAGCGGGCGCTTGAGGAATTTGAATTTGAGCAGTTCAGCGACCTCAATTACGAGTTTCATACGCTCATTTACGCCCATTGCGGCAACGCCTATTTAGAAGAGCAAATCAAAAGCATTTGGCAGCGGATGAAGCGGATCCGCGCCTACGGCTTCACCTTTGTGCCGCAGCGGGCGAAAGCGTCGATCGACGAGCACGCCCATATCATCCGCCTGCTGCGGGGGAAGGCGCCGGCGCATGAAATCGAGCAGTATGCCCGGCAACATAAAATGAATACGGCGGAGGCGTTCAAGCGCCGCCGGTAGCACCGTCCCCGCCGGGGGAGGCAACCCCCGGCGGGGGCAATGAACACTTATTTTGAAACCGCTATCAAAAAAGGGGGCAAAGGGAAGATGAAACGATGGTGGGCAGCGCTTCTCGCTTTATGGATGACGATGATGCTCGCCGCCTGCGGCCAGTCGCCGGCTTCCGGCGGGGGAGAGGGAGAACTGAAAATCGGCGCCATTTTCTCTGCTTCAGGTGGAGCGGCGCCGCTCGGCAAGCCGGAGATGGAGACGGTCAAAATGCTCGTCAAGCAATGGAACGAGCAAGGCGGCATTGAAGGGAAGACGATCAAACTGATCGCTTATGACGACAAATCCAATCAAAACGAAGCAGTGCTATCCACGAAAAAACTCATCGAGCAAGACAAAGTGACCGCCATCATCGGCGGCACGATCAGCGGCAACTCCTTAGCCATGATCCCGCAAATCGAAAAGGCAGGCATTCCGTACATTTCCCTCGCAGCGAGCAAACAAATTGTCAACCCAGACGATGGATCTTCGCGCCCTTGGACATTTAAAACGGCTCAAGGAGACGATATTGTCATCCAAAAGCTGCTCAGCTTCCTAAAAGAAAAAGGGTGGACGAAAGTAGCGTGGCTGAACGTCGCCAATGCATACGGAACGAGCGGGCACGACGAGTTCGTGCGCTACGCCCCGCAGTATGGCGTCCAGGCGGTGGCGGAGGAAGAGTTTGAAGCGACAGTCGATGATGCAAAAGCGATGTTGACACGGGTGAAAAAAGCGAATCCACAGGCCGTGATTGTATGGGGCACGGCGCAAGAATCGGCGGTCGTGACGAAAAACATCCGCCAGTTGGGCATCGAGGCGCCGATTGTAGAAAGCCATGGCATTGTCACGAAAGGGTTCATCGATTTGGCCGGTGAGGCGGCCAACGGCGTATGGTTCCCCGCCGGGCGCATTTTAGTGGCCGACCAGCTTCCGGACAGCGATCCGCAAAAGGAAACGCTGCTGGCATACAAACGGGATTTTGAAAAAGCGTACGGCTATGAGCCGACCACATTTGGCGGACATGCGTGGGATGCGTTTCATCTGTTGGCCAATGCGATCAAAGAAGGGGGAACCGATAAAGAAAAAATACGGTCGGCTTTGGAAAATACGAAAAAATTTATCGGCATTTCGGGCGTCTTCCATATGTCTACAGATGATCATACAGGGCTGGATGCCGACAGCTTAGTGATGGTGCAAATTCAAGACGGCAAGTTTGTTCTTGCTGAATAGGAAACCGGGAATTAGGCTGCTCATTCCCTTTTCTTTTGTTTCACCCAGCTGTTGAAGGAGGGCGGGTCATGGAAGCGTGGAGCCAGTTTGTGCAGCTGTTGTTTTCCGGGCTGACCGTCGGCAGCATTTACGCGTTGGTGGCGCTCGGATTTGTCATTACGTACAGTGTGACCGGCATTTTGAATTTGGCCCAAGGCGACTTTGCCATGTTAGGGGCGCTGCTGTGCATGACGTTTGTCAACAGCGGCATGCCGTTTGCGCTCGCGATCGGGCTCAGCATTGCGGCGGTGATGGCGATCGGCGCGCTGTTTGAGCGGCTGGCCATTCAGCCGGCGCGCCGTTCGTCTGTCGCCGTGCTCATTATTATCACGATCGGCGTCTCATTTGTGTTTCGCGGGCTGGCGCTGCTCGTGTGGGGGACGGATCCGTATGCGCTGCGGCCGTTTAGCGGTCATGAGGCGCTCCATCTGTTCGGAGCGGTCATCCAATGGCAAAGCATTTGGGCGGTCATCATCTCGGTCATCAGTTTCTTGGCGCTGCATCTGTTTTTGAACCGGACTTCGATCGGCAAAGCGGTGACAGCGTGTGTCATCAACCCGTTCGCCGCTCGGTTGATGGGGATTAACATCCGCAAAATGTCGCTTGGGGCCATGGCCGTCAGCGCCGGTCTAGGGGCGCTCGCGGGAATCGTCATCGCCCCGATTTCGGGCGCTTCTTATGATATGGGGATGATGATCGGGCTGAAGGCGTTCATCGCCGCCGTTGTCGGCGGGCTGACGAACGCTCCGGCGGCGATCGCCGGCGCCTTTCTCGTCGGGCTGCTTGAGTCGTTTGCGGAAGGGTATTTGTCCTCGGGATACAAAGAAGCGATCAGCTTTGGGCTGCTGCTGCTCGTGCTGTTTTTCATGCCGAACGGGCTGTTCGCCAAGATGACCGGAAAGCGGGTATAAGGGGGACGGATGGATGGAGAGCGGTCAACGAATGACGGATGGACGAAAACGGTGGCTTTGGCTTGTCGGTGCAGCCGTCTGGCTCGGTCTCCCTTGGCTCGTCTTCGGCAATAATTACGTGCTAAGCACCCTTATTCTCATCGGGCTGTACGCGCTCGTGAGCACGGGGATGACGCTGCTGATGGGATATGCGGGGCAAATTTCGCTCGGCCAGGCGGCGTTTTACGGCATTGGCGCCTATACGTCCGCCTATTTGACGGCGCACGCGGGATGGTCGGCCTGGCTGGCGTTGGCTGCCGGCGCGGCTTTGGCCGCTTTGGTGGCGCTTGTGGTCGGCATTCCGGTTTTCCGGCTGCGTGAACATTATTTGGCGTTGGCGACGTTAGGCTTTGGCGTCATTATGTTTACATTTTTTAAGGAGTGGAAAGGGATCACAGGAGGGTTGAATGGCTTTTTTGGCATCCCGCCGATCCGCATCGCCGGGATTCCGCTGCAAAGCGATCTTCCTTTTTACTACCTTGTGTCGTTGTTCGTTCTGGCCGGGGTATGGTTTGCCCGCAACATCGTCCGCTCCCGGGTCGGAAGGGCGCTGCGGGCGATTCATGGGAGCGAAGTGGCGGCAAGCTCGCTTGGGGTGAACATTACGAAATACAAGCTGCAAATGTTTATGCTCAGCGCTGTCTACGCTTCGGCGGCCGGGAGCTTATACGCCCATTATGTCACGTTCATCAATCCGGACTTATTCGGCATCGTCCCTTCCATTTACTTTTTGATTATGGTGGTGATCGGCGGGACGGGCAGCGTGTGGGGCGGGCTCGTCGGCGCGGCCGTCTATGTCTGTTTGGGAGAGTGGCTTAAGGCCGTTGTTCCGCTGCTGCTGCCGAATGCCGGCGGGGAATTTGAAATCGTCTTTTTTGGCTTGTTGCTCGTCGTCATGTTGATCTACATGCCGAACGGGCTGACGGGCGTCGCGGCCAAAGGATGGAGGCGGCTGTGGAAAGCAAGTTGGCGTCAACAGAAGCAGACGGCGGCCGTCGACAGTCATCAAGCCCGTTCGATCGGAGGGGAGCGGGGGTGAGCGCCATGTTGCTTGAAGTGGAGCGATTGTCCAAGTCGTTTGGCGGCGTGCAGGCGGTGCAAGATGTATCGTTCGGCGTCGCCCAAGGGGAGATGGTGGCGGTGATCGGGCCGAACGGGGCGGGGAAAACGACGCTGTTTAATGCGATCAGCGGCATTTTTCCCCCGACTGGCGGCTTCGTCCGCTTTCAAGGGGTCGTGACCAACGGCAAAAAGCCGCATGAGCTGGCGATGTTGGGAATGACGAGGACGTTTCAAAACTTGCAGCTGTTTTCCGATATGACGGTTGCCGAAAACGTGATGGTCGGTTTTCATCCGCGGTTGACGGGCGGAATTTTCAGCGCCGGCTTTCGGCTGCCGCGAGCGGCGAAAGAAGAACAGACAGCGCGGGAAGAGGCGCTTTCCCGCCTTGCGCAAGTGGGGCTGGCGCATCTCGCTGCGGAGAAGGCCGGCACGCTGCCGTACGGGATGCAGCGGCTTGTGGAAATCGCCCGGGCGGCTGTATCCCGTCCTTCCCTCATTTTGCTTGACGAGCCGATGGCCGGGCTGAACCCGCAAGAATCCAGGCAGCTTGTTGATGTGTTGTTGGCCATGAGAGAACAAGGGTTTACCTTTTTGTTTGTGGAACATGATATGGAAACGGTGATGGCGATCGCCGACCGGATCGTCGTTCTCGATTACGGCAAAAAAATCGCCGAAGGAGCGCCGGAAGAGATTGTGCGGCATCCGGACGTCATCAAAGCGTATTTGGGAGAGGAGACGGTCTGATGCTTGTGCTTCGCAACGTTCACGTTCACCACGGCCATTTGCACGTATTGAAAGGAATCGATTTGCACGTCGGCGAAGGAGAAATCGTCGCCATTGTCGGCGCCAACGGGGCGGGCAAAAGCACGCTGCTCGGCACGATTGCCGGCGTCTACACTCCAACCGAAGGGGAGATGGTGTTTGAAGGCGAACCGCTTCCGTGCGGAAAGGTGGAGGACATCGTCGACAAAGGCATTTGCCTTGTGCCGGAGAGGCGGCAAATTTTTGACGGTTTGTCGGTGAAAGATAATTTGCTGCTTGGGGCGTACCGCCGCCAGCGCCGCGACAGGCAGGATGTGAAACGCGACTATGAGCGGGTGCTCGAGCTGTTTCCCAAACTGCAAACGATGCTCGACCGCCCGGGCGGACTATTAAGCGGCGGGGAGCAGCAAATGTTGGCGATCGCCCGCGGGCTGATGGCGAGACCGAAGCTGCTTTTGCTTGACGAACCGTCATTAGGGTTGGCGCCGCTTGTGGTCAAGGAAGTGATGAGCATGCTGAAACCGCTTGGCGATCAATTCCACACGGCCATGATTCTTGTCGAACAAAACGTGCGGGCCGCGCTGCAAACAGCGGACTACGCGTACGTTCTCGAGCGCGGCGCTATGGCTTTGCACGGAAAAGCCGCCGAGCTGCTCAACGACGAGCGGGTGGCCGAGGCGTACCTTGGGGCGGCAAGGCGCCGGTAAGAGCCGTGTATCGTCGTTGTGTCTTTTCCTTCTTTCTGCTATGATGGGGGTGTAGATTGGCCGCTTTTTCACAGGGCGCAAAGGCAAAAAGCCGGGGAAAGCGCCCGGGGGCGGAAACAGCAAGAAGGAAAGCCGTCCATATGCCGGCGGAAGGCGCCGGGTGGTGGATGACGAAAAGGGAAGGATGGGAGAACGTATGGATGATCGCACATTTCGCAATGCGATGGGGAAATTCGCAACCGGTGTGACGGTGGTGACGACCGACTTTCAAGGGGAAGTGAAAGGGATGACGGCGAACGCGTTTATGTCCGTTTCGCTTGATCCGAAGCTTGTCGTCGTCTCGATCGGCCATAAAGCGCGGATGCATGATATCGTCAAGCAAACAGGGAAGTTTGCCATTAACATTTTGACGCGCGATCAAGAGGAGCTGTCGCGCTTGTTTGCCGGCCAGTTGAAAGAAGAACGCCCTGTTTCGTTTGCATGGGTGGACGGTCATCCGATTTTGCCGGATGCGATGGCGAATATTTTATGCAACGTCCACAGCACGCACGTGGCCGGCGACCATACGCTTTATTTTGGGGAAGTGACCGAGATTTTGCTGAAAGACGAACCGGGCGACCCGCTCTTGTTTTTTGAAGGGAAGTACCGGAGCATCGGGCGGTGAGCGCCTCCGGGTGGGCGGGGCGGCCGACTGTCGTTTGGATGCGGTGATGACGCAAGCGGTCGTTCAGCCTGCCGTATGGTGTTTCGGCTGCGTCTATGGCCGTCTGTCCGGCGGCAACAGACAAGATAGAGAGGTACGGATCGGTTCAATGCATATATAGCACGGAAAAAGGGTGTCTCGTTGCGTTTGAGACACCCTCGTTTTGTCATTTTTTCAATACATCATGATCGACATATCGCTCGCCGTTCAGCTCGCTAATGACGTTGATGGCAACGTTCGCGCCGTTGCCGGCGGTGATGATCGTATGGACGCTGACGCCGGCGACCGTCCCGGCCGCCCAAATGCCGTCGATGTTCGTTTTGCCGTCGGCATCGACGTCAAGCACCGTTTTAATGCGCGGCTCTGTTCCCGGTTTTGTGCGCAGGCCGATTTTTTCCGCCAGATCGGTGGCGACGCCGGTGGCGAAAATGACGTGTTTCGCCTCATAGGAGCCGTTTTCCGTTTCGAGACGGAACCCCCCGTCTGTTTTTTGCACGTCGGTCACTTGTGCTTCGACCAATTCCGCGCCGAATTTCGCTGCTTGCTTTTTCCCGGTTTCCACCAATTCCGGCCCGCTGATTTGCGGGACGCCGTAATGGTTTTCCACCCAAGCGCGTTTCGTCATCCCTTTGTCATGGTCAAACAAGACGGTTTTCTTCCCGGCTTTGGCGGTGAAAACGGCGGCGCTTGCCCCCGCGGGGCCGGCCCCGATAATGGCGATGTCGTACATCGTCACAGCCTCCCTTTGTTTGAATATTAATACTATGGATAGTGTAGCATAAGTGGAAATAAGGTCCAAATGATTTGTTTTATAAAATGATACTTATTATTAAATTATATTTACTTTAAATATGGCTAGGTGTATAATGGAAAGCAGAAGGGATGACAAAGGAGAGAAGAACGAGTGAATAAAACGATGATTTGTGAACAATGCCAACAGCCCGTGCGGCGGCTGAAACATTCGGTGCTTTGTCAATGCGGGATGAAAATTGTCGTTCAAAAATAACACCGTACTAGTGTGTCGAACCGGCGAATGGCGCCGGTTTTTTTCTGTCCTTATTTGGGCTGGCGGCGAATATATAAAAATAAAACCGCATTTTTGATGAGGGTTGGTGCCGCTGATGCACGATAAACGGGAGTTGGGCGCCCGCCTGGCAGCTTTTTACCGCGAGATGGCGGAATGGGTGGGACAAAAGCGGAAGGAAGTTCCCCTTTCCTTTCACGAGGGAAGCCGGGATCAGCTGCTGGCTTACGCGTATATGAGGGGGTGCATGCCGTCAGATTTGGCTGAGGCGCTCGAAGAACACGGATGGCAGCTTGACGGCCGGGAAGCGCATCTCATTGATATGATGGAGCAAGTGCTCGCTTGTCTGCATGTGCCGGTCGACGGCAAAACAGAGTGGCGAAAGGTGACGAGAAAGGAAGCGAACGAGCTGCTTCATGAACGGACAAAGGCCGTGTTTGGAAGCTCTCGTCCGCATCGGCCGACGCACATTATGGTGACGATGGACGAGTCGTGGGTCGATGAACCGGGGCTGATCGAGCGGCTGCTTCTGTACGGTATGGATGTCGCCCGCATCAACTGCGCCTACGGTTCACCGGAAACGTGGGAATCGCTCGTTTCCGTCATCCGTCAAGCGGAGAGGCAGTTAGCGCAACAGATGCAGGGGAGGAAATGCCGCATTTACATGGATCTGCCGGGGCCGAAAATCCGGGTCGACCGCCTGGCGGTCAACATGGGGACGATGAAGCTTTCGGTAAAGAAAAATCAATATGGGGAAGCAATAGAGCCGTTAGTCGGCCTCATCTCCTTCTCTTCCTTCCCGCCTCCGTCTCCGCTTCCCCGCGATGTTTCATTCATGTGGCAGTTGACGGCTGAGGACGGAGCAGCCGTTGAAGAAGGAGATGAACTGCTGTTTACCGATGTGCGCGGAAAAAAACAAAAACTGCGGGTGACCGAACAAATCGCGCCGTCTTGTTTTAAAGTGTTCCTTTCACGGACAGCTTATGTGCAAAAAGGGATGAAACTGCAAAACGGGAAAGCCTCTTTCACCGTTTCTTCCGCCTTGTTGATTCCGGTGAAAGCGTTTGCGACCGCCGGCACACCGCTGCATATTTATTTCGATGATGCCGCCTTTATGGCAGCGTACGGGGGGGCCGGGATCAAAATGACGACGACATTGGCGAAGGCGTGGCGCAATGTGAGGGCAGGGGACCGCCTTTACTTAAACGATGGGCAAATGGTTGCGCGGATCGTCAAAGTGCATGATCGGTATGTGGAGGCCAAAGTCGTTTTTGATGGCGGGAAGCGGAAAGCGATTAAGCAAGGAACGGGCCTTCATCTTCCGGATTCTTTTCCCCACTTGACGGTTCCGCCGCTTACGGATCGCGACCTGGAATGGATTCCGTTCATCGCCAGTCATGCGGACATCGTCGGGCTGTCGTTTGTGCAAACGCCTCATGATTTGCGGAAGCTTTCGTATTTGCTTGCCGAACAAGGGGCGGACTCTCTGCCGGTGATTGCGAAAATTGAGACGCAGACGGCGCTTCACAACCTGGCCCGTCTTTTGTTGGAAGGGTTGCAAATCCCGGCGTTTGGCGTCATGATTGCACGCGGCGATTTGGCGCTTGAGATCGGGTTTGACCGTCTTGCCGCCGCCCAACGCGACATTTTGGCGCTCTGCCGTGCGGCACACATCCCGGTCATTTGGGCGACGCAAGTGCTCGAACAAATGGCGAAAAAGGGAATTCCGTCGCGCGCCGAGATTTCGGACGTTTTCCTTGGAAAGCAGGCGCAGTGCGTCATGTTGAACAAAGGAAGGTATATTGCCGAAGCGGTGCGCCTGTTGTCGTCGCTGCTGAAAAAGGAAGAAAGACGGGGTAAGCCGGCGATGCCGGAAATGGACGGCGAACGAACGGATTTGTTCGACTTGTGAAAAGACGCGGTGAAACGTTGGCCGACGGAACGGACTCCCCTGCCGCGTTCACAAAGACGGTCCCTCGCCGTGTCAAATCGGAGTCCCGCTGCTTTCGGGACTCCGTGTTTTCGTTTATATGTAAACCTATATAAAAAATTAGTTGACAAATAAAAGGGTGTTAGGCACAATAGAAACAAATATTGGAGAGGAGGGAAGAGGTGCGAATCCATGCCTTTGTTTGGGCGGCCTTTTTCGCCGCGTTGACGGCGGTCGGCGGATTCATCAAAATCCCGGTGCCGTATGTGCCGTTTACGCTGCAAATCGCCGCGGTCTATTTGTCGGGCTGCCTGCTCGGTCCGAGAATGGGAGCGCTCAGCCAGCTGCTTTACGTGTCGATCGGGTTGGCGGGCGCGCCGGTGTTTGCGGAAGGAGGCGGGCTCGGTTATGTGCTGAAGCCGACGTTTGGCTATTTGCTCGGTTTCATCGCCGGAGCGTATACCGGCGGCTCGTTGGTGCGCCGCTTTCAATGGACAAAAGCACGGGACATATGGAAGGCGAATGCGGCGGCCTTGTTGGTCGTGTATGCGTTTGGCTGCACGTGGCTGTACATAGTGATGAAATGGGTCGCCGCAACTCCGCTTACCATCGGCCAAACAATCTGGTTTGGCTTCCTGCTTCCAATGCCGGGGGATCTCGTGCTTTGTGCCGTTTGTTCGGTCATCGCGGCGCGCGTATGGCCGCACATCCGGCCGCTTACGATGACACGGGGGATAGGGGGGTAACAATGGGAAACGTAATTTTTATGACCGGAACAGGAACGGAAATCGGCAAGACGGTGGTGACGTCCATCGCGGCATTGGCGCTCGAGCGGCTTGGCATGAGTGTAAGTGTGTTTAAACCGGTTCAGACCGGACTGGCCGAAGATGGGGTGTCGTTTGCCGAGCAGGATTGGTATGAACGAGTGGCCAAGCTTCCCGCTGTGGAAGGGATGTACTATATGGAGCCGGCGATGTCGCCGCATTTGGCAGCGGCGTTGACCGGGACGTCCATCGAACCGGAGCGGATTGCCGAACGGCTCGAGCGGCTGAAACAGCGCTATGATGTCGTGCTCGTCGAAGGGGCGGGAGGGTTGGCCGTCCCGTGGTGCGAGCGCGACGGAAGGTGGTATATGACGGGCGATTTTGTCCGCGACTATCGGCTGCCGGCGGTGCTCGTGTCGCTCTCAAGCCTCGGGGCGATTCACCACGCGGTGACGACGGCGGCGTATGCGGACGCCAAAGGCATTCGGTTGTTGGGTCTTGCGTTCAATCGGTTTCAGGAGCAAGACATCATCGACCGAAACAATGTCGACATGATTGCCGCTTTGGTGCAGCTGCCGGTGCTGGCGGTCGTGCCGCTTCTTCCTGCAGTGACAAGGGAGGAGCTGGAAAGGCTGGCGGAACAGTGGATTAGGCAAGGGGAAGCGAAACGATGGCTGGAGGTGTTGGGCGTTGGCGTATAGCTGCGAGCAATTGGAACAGTGGGACAAGCAGTGCGTCTGGCATCCGTTCACGCAAATGAAACAGTATGCGCAAGAACGCCCGTTGATCATTGAACGCGGGCAAGGAAGCTATTTGTATGATGTCGACGGCAATCGGTACCTAGACGGCTATGCGTCGCTATGGGTCAACGTCCACGGCCATAACGACCCGGAATTGAATGCGGCGCTTCGCGAGCAATTGGAGAAAATCGCCCACTCGACGCTGCTCGGATCGGCGAACGTGCCGTCGATTTTGCTGGCCAAACGGCTGCTGGAATATTGGCCGCACATGTCGAAAGTGTTTTATTCCGACACCGGGGCGGCGGCGGTGGAAATCGCACTCAAGATCGCCTATCAGTATTGGAAAAACATCGACCCGGTCCGCTATGCGAAGAAAAACAAATTTGTCTCGTTGAAAGAGGCGTACCATGGCGATACGGTCGGGGCGGTGAGCGTCGGGGGAATGGAGGTGTTCCATCGCATTTTTGCGCCGCTGTTGTTTGAGCGGATCGAAGTGCCGTCGCCGTATGTGTACCGTATGGACGAATACGGAAGCGAGCAGGAGATCGTCCGCTATTGTTTGCGTGAGCTGGAACGAGTGCTTGAAGAGCAGCATGAGCACATCGCCGGCGTGATCGTGGAACCGCTTGTGCAAGGAGCGGCGGGGATCATCGTCCACCCGCGCGGGTTTTTAAAAGGAGTCGAAACGCTTTGCCGCCGGTATGGGGTGCTTTTCATTTGCGATGAGGTCGCCGTCGGCTTCGGCCGCACCGGCACGATGTTCGCCTGCGAGCAGGAAGAGGCAAAGCCGGATCTCGTCTGCGTTGGGAAAGGGATCACCGGAGGGTATTTGCCGCTGGCCGCGACGCTCGTCACTGAAGACGTGTATGCGGCGTTTCTCGGCAAAGCGGATGAAGACAAAACGTTTTACCACGGTCATACGTATACGGGGAACCAGCTCGCTTGTTCCGCCGCGCTGAAAAACATCGAGCTCATCGAAGCACGCGGTTTGCTTGCTGATGTTCAACGAAAGGCGCACAGGCTGACGGAACGGCTCGAGGCATTGTATGAAATCCCGATCGTCGGCGATATTCGGCAAAAAGGGCTCATGTGCGGCATTGAAATTGTAAAAGAGCGGAGGACGAAAGCGATTTTTCCGCGCGCGGCCATGATGGAGCACCGCATTATCCTCGAAGCGCGCCGGAGGGGGCTTGTCATCCGCCCGCTCGGCCCGGTGTTGACGTTCATTCCGGTCCTTTCCATGAGCGAAGACGAGATGACTGAAGCGGTGCGCATTTTGTTTGATTCGATCGCCTGTTTGTATGGACAGATGCGGGGAGAACTTGTATAAGCGGGGGCGGCGGACAGCCGCCCGTTTCTTTTTGGCCGGCTAGGTGCACGCCTAAGCAACAGGCGTTTTTCATACATACAGTGAGACTAAGGGCAGGCGGAAGGAGGGAAGCAAAGTGAACCATATTGAGATGGCGGATGCGCGCATTTGGCGGCCTTGGGGGTTTTGGCGGCCGTTCGGTTTCCCGTTTTTTGGCGCTCCGTTTTTCGGCGGCTTTTTAGGGGGGCTGCTTGGCAGCGCCTTGTTCCCGCCGTTTTTCTACCCGTATTGGTATGGCCCGATTTGGTGGTGAGAAAGGAGCGGAGGTTGGGCGGACAGCCCACCCTCTTTTTTGTTATGTGCATATGAATAAAGTATCGCATCCTATTCATGAATGAAAGGAGAAAGAACGATGCCATTTCCAGGTTTGCTGTTTGGCGCTCCGTTCATCGGCGGGTTTTTGGGCGGATTGCTCGGCGGCGCTCTAGCTCCGCGCCCGTTTTATCCGTATCCGCCGTATCCGCCGTATCCAGGCTGGTGGTATTGAAACGAAGCCTTAAAGAGTAAGCATCCCGCCGGTGAAGCAGGGATGCTTATTCGATAATGCCGCTGTCACGGATCGTCACATCGGCGGTGACGCGGATCGGAAGCTGGTCGTAATGCTTGTAAAAATCACGGTAGTGAAAGCGGCGATAATGACTGGCGGCAAATTCGCCAAGGCCGACCGGGTCGATTTGGTGTTCTTGAAAACAGCGGAGAAGGGCCCCGGTTTTCGAGCGGATTTGTTGCGCAAATGTTTTTTCGACAGACCGGCGGACAGCGAATGTGAACGCCCCGCGTTTGTATTCGCGCACGACGCCTTCAAGGGCGATATGAATATGAATGGACGGTCGGGTTTTGGGGCCTGAAAAAGAAATGGTCCGCTTTGTCGAGATGTTTTTAATGGATACGAAGTTTTGGTTGTCGAGCCGGATGGTATGGGTGCCTTCACTATAAGAATCCATGGCGATTTTAAAGTAGAACATGTCGTTTCGTTTCAGCGTATCGACAACCCGGTCGCCGCGGAATAAGGCTACGCCGGCCACCTGTACATCTTCACCGGCCCGGCGTACGTATGGCAAAAACGGGTCTTTTCCATCGGCGTAGTATGATTTTAGAAATAAATGTAAATTTGTTTTCGGCAAATCCCGTTGCTCGATATTTTGTCTGACCAAGTTGGAAAGGTAAATGCCGCTTCCTTGGCGGCCATAATTTCCCTCGAGCAGATGTTTGGCCGTCCCGTCCACCACGGCCAAATAAAGTCGCGTCCCGATGCTTGCATCGCGACGAAGTTGATCAACGAACGGAAATATTCCTTTTCTGGCGAGGCGTTCCCCGTACAAGGCAGTCTCAATGCTTCCGCTGACGAGCGGTTCGGATGTTTTGTATTGCAGTTCTTCCATCACATCTTTCGCCGTAGTGGAAACGGCCGTCAACGTTTTGTTCGCTGTTTCTCCTTTTTTGTAAACCGGAATGAGAATGGTTCCCCGAACTTTGTCTTTTCCCGCCTCATCAAATCCAACGGCGCTTTCAATATTGATATCATCTAAAATTTCTTTGCGAAGGCAGCCGGACAAGATGGCGACGATGGCCATAGCCAACAGGGCGGTCCACATTCTCATACGTTCCCTCTCACTTTCTTCACGATATAGGTGATGACTGCGACACAAGGAATCCATATATAGAGAAAATAAAAGCCGGTTCTGTTTAAAATGGTGTTAATGAGGTCGACTTGTTTGCGATCATGAACGAACAGCGTGCTGAAAAAACAAATGGCGGCAATAATCAGCAAAGCCGTTTTTTGGCGGATGGGAAAAAGCTGTTTGCATATACGGGAAGAACACCACAGCCCTAAGCAGACGTTCGGTAAAATGATCAGCAGCCAATTGGCGATGCCGACGTATTCAAACCGTTCAATAAACGGCAGCTCAACCATTTTCCACATCGTCAATGTCGGCCAAATTTGCCGCTGCAGCTGTTTCTCGCTAAAGTAAGCCAATGTCAGCACGGTAAGCAGCGTATAAAACAATGTCGTTGCCAATAAGGCGGCATGCGCCCATTTGGCGGATTGGGCTCCGCGCTTGATAAACGGATAAAAGAGCAAAATCGTTTCGTACCCGAGCATCGTCAACGTCGTCTGTCCCGCCGCTTTTACAATAGCTGAAGGCGGATGGTCCAATATCGGGAGCAAGAGGTGAAAGTCGGCATGATCCAGGACAAACCAAAAAGTAAACAGCAAATAGCTGGGAATGATCAGGCAAAAAAAGCAAATGCCGACAACGACGCGAAATCCGCCGACCGTAATGTACAAACAAAGAAGCAAAAAAGCGAGTGAAAATTCCCATGTTTGCAAGTCGGGAAACATCCAGACTTGAATTACTTCGATATAGGTGCGCAAAACAACAAATGACATGGCGGCGAAGTAAAGGGCGAGCCATAATGAAAATGCCCCTCCCACCCAGCGGCCGAACAGGCGCTGATGGAGGAGGAGGAAATCGCCGTCCGCCTGCTGCAACAGCCAATACAGCACGATGAGAATCAGATGGGACGAGGCGCCGGCCAGCAGGACCGAAATCCATGCGTCATGTCCGGCTGTTTGTGCGATGACCCGCTGAAAACCGAGCACCCCGACACCGATTTGCATCGACATGATAATATAAAAAGTCATGAAAGGTGAAACTTGTAGACGTTCGGCAACAGAAGCCATCGTCGTCCTCCTGTCTGTTCGCTATTCGTCGATGTCTCGTTTTTTTCTGACCTTTTTCCCGCTGAAGCGAATGGGTTGCTCGGTCCGTAATGTTTCCGGCCGTTTCGATTGGCTGGTAAACGGCAGACGGATGAACGCATCTTTTAAATCCCGCCAACGCAGCGGATATAAAGGAGCAAGGAACGGCCGGCCGAGCGACGTCAAGTAAAGCAGGTGGGTCATGACCATGCAAAAACAAAAAGCAACGCCAAGCAGCCCCCAGACTTCCGCAAACAATAAAAACGGAAAGCGCATGAGGCGGATCGTATTGCCTATTTTATAAACAGGCGTCGTAAAGGAAGCAAGGGCGGCAAGCGCCACTAAAATTAACAACACATTGCTTGTCAGGCCGGCTTCCACGGAAGCCGTTCCGATGACAATCCCGCCGACAATGCCGATCGTTTGGCCGACCTTGGTCGGAAGCCGTGCGCCTGCCTCCCGCAGCAGTTCAATCGTCAGTTCGAGAAACAGCACCTCTAAAATCGGCGGGAACGGAATCTCCCTTCTTGAGGTGATCAAGGTGCCGAGCAAGTCTTTTGGAATCAATTCATAATGGTAGTTTAATGTCGCCACATACATCGGTGTAATCAAAATGGAAAAGGCGACGGAAAACAGGCGAATGAGACGGAAAAACGACGCGATCGTCCAATTGAGAAAATAGTCTTCAAAGGATGAAAAAAATTCAACCAATGTCGTAGGACCGATTAACACGTGCGGAGATCCGTCCACCATAATCGCCACTTTTCCCTCGGCCAGTACGGCCGCAACCCGGTCCGGGCGCTCGGTATCGAGCAGCTGCGGAAAGGGGGAATGCCGATTGTCTGAAATAATTTGCACAATATAAGAGCTGTCGATCATTTCGTCAAATTCGATTTGTTTGATGCGCTGCAAAACCGTTTGGACGTTGTCGGGATTGGCAATGCCGTCAAGATAGACGACAGCGACTTTCGTTTTCGACAGCGTGCCGACCCTTGTCAGTTTGACTGTCAAACGGTCTATAGGGATTCGTTTGCGCAATAAATATAAATTCGTTTCCAACGATTCAATAAACGACTCTTTCGGGCCGACGACGCTAAATTCCACTTCGGGGATGGTGAGTGTCCGTTCCAATGTTTTTTGCGCCTTCACAAGCAGCCCGGTCTCATCGGTTTCATGAAGGCGAATGAATAAATATCCTTCGAACAATTTTGCTTTCACATCAGCCGGATCGCTAGAAATATAGGCGTCGTCGATCGGAAGAATTTGGCGCATATCTTCCAAAGATGAAAACGGACAATGAAACAAGTAAGGGAAAATCGAGCGAACAACAGTTTCCATCTCAACCATCGGCTCGACATACGACACCCATAACAGGAGACCGGATGTCTCGTTCCGGTACACTTTCGTTTGGAAGTCCATCGAACTCCCTAATGTTTGCAGCGTCGCCCATACGGATTCAGGCGGAACGGTCATCCCTCTCCCCCTTTGCGTCAAGGATTTCCGCTTTCCGGATGAGAAAGAGGATGTCCGCATGCACTAGAGGACATCCCCGTTTGCTCCTTTCATTGCATGGTGTTTCCTTGGTAAGGAAACTGGTTGGTGTATCCTTGGAACTGTTGGTACGTTTGCTGAAGTTTTTGCGGATCGGCGGCTTCGAGCTTGTACCATCCTTTTTTGAACATTAAATTGTACAATTCACGCTGGCAGTTTTGCGTTTCCGTAAAAATGTTCATCATATCTTGGTATAACGGTTGGTTGCTCGCCTCATGCAAGTACACGCTGTAAGACAACGTCATGTATTTTTCCGTCGTCAGCATGTCATTCAAAAAGTCGCGCTCGTTCATTTGCGGCGTTTTCGGCACTTGCGTTTCCGGATTTTGCACTTGTTTTTGGTTCACCGAACGTTCCTCCTTTCACATCACCGGCGGCTGCGGCGGGTTTTGCAAATGGCGCAAAATCATGTCGTAATGGCGCTGATGCATTTGCCCGGCGCGCTCGATCGCCTGCACCACTTCCGGATCGCGGCACTGCGAAGCGAAAAAGTGCGCTTTTTTCGCCGCCAGCAAGTTCCATGACATCATATCGGAAAAGTACATGGCGTCTTTCGATGACACCATTTGCGGCGGCTCGGGCATCGCCGCCTGCGGGTTCATTTGCGGCTGTTGTTGCATCGTGGTTCGCTCCTTTCACAATGTAGTCGCTTGTAGATTGTGCAGTGAGTGGAAAATTATACACAAATAAAAAATAAACAACAGGGAAAAAACATATTCAATGGAATGGAAACATGGTACAATAAGAGTGATGAATGCGTTTCCATGCGAGGGGGATCACAACTGTGGAACAGCTGATGCGCGACTTTTTTTTGTTCTTGTCCAAAAATAAAACGTTGACCCATTTGGCGAAGCGATACGGCCTCCGCTTCGGCGCATCAAGATTCGTCGCCGGCGAAACGATTGAGGAAGCGGTGCGCGTCATCCGTCAATTGAACGAAAAAGGGTTGGCTGTCACGGTCGACTATTTAGGCGAATTTGTTGACAATGAGCGGGAAGCAAACGAGATGGCGAACCATTGCCTCGAGGCGATTGAGGCGATCAGCCGTGAGAAGCTGAATTCGCAGCTGTCGCTGAAAATGACGTCCATGGGGCTTGACATTTCCGATGAGCTCGTTATGCGCAACATGCGCCGCATTTTGGAGGCGGCGAAAGAGCGGGGCGTGTTCGTGACGATTGATATGGAAGATTATTCACGCTGCCAAAAGACGATCGATATTTTTAAAACGTTGAAAAAAGAGTACGACAACGTCGGTACGGTGCTGCAGGCGTATTTGTACCGGACGGAGCAAGACATTGAAGATCTGAAGCCGTACCGCCCGAACTTGCGGCTCGTCAAGGGGGCGTATAAAGAATCGCCGGAAGTGGCGTTTCCGGATAAAAAAGATGTGGATGAGAATTTTAAAAAGATCATTAAACAACATTTGCTCAACGGCAACTATACGGCCGTTGCGACGCACGATGACGCCATCATCGAGTATACGAAGCGGCTCGTTGCCGAGTACAACATTCCAAACAGCCAGTTTGAATTTCAAATGTTGTACGGCATCCGTCCGGAGCGGCAAATTGAGCTGGCGCGCGAAGGGTATACGATGCGCGTGTACGTTCCGTACGGGACCGATTGGTACGGCTACTTTATGCGCCGGCTCGCCGAACGCCCGGCCAACGTGGCGTTCGTCGCTAAAGGCATGCTCCGCAAGTGACGCCCGCCCGGCCAACGGGAGGCGGCGCCGCGGCAGCACACAAGGGGACGGACGCCATCGGGCGTTCAGTCCCCTTGCATATTGTGCTTTTTGTACTGCTGGTTTTGGCTCGTCCGCTTGCCGCCGCCGTCCGCTTCGACCGTCGGGCCGGCGTTTCCTTTCACGCTCGCCGCGCTGACGCCGCGTTCAGACGGATTTTTTTTCAACCGCGCCATCATGTTCACCTCCTGTTGTTAGTATGGGCAAAATCCGGATTGCGATGTGGAAAAAATGTGCGGCAAATATATTGCGAAAATTACCAACATACTATATATTTAAGTGTAGAGAACGTTTTCACTATATTTTTTTCACCGAAAAATGAATGATGATTCATTCAATGGTGTGAGGGGGAACCGAAATGGCAAAACGCATTCGGCGCGCCGCCGTGCTTGGGTCTGGCGTCATGGGTTCGGGCATTGCCGCCCATTTGGCGAACGTCGGCATCCCGACGTTATTGCTTGACATTGTGCCAAAGGAATTGACGAAAGAAGAAGAGGCGAAAGGATGGACGTTGGAACATCCGCAAGTGCGCAACCGCCTCGCCAACCGGGCGCTGGAGCGGATGAAAAAACAAAAGCCGGCGCCGCTGATGGCAAAAGACAACATCACGCTCATTGAAACGGGCAACTTTGAAGATGACTTTCACCGCCTTGCGGATGTCGATTGGATCATTGAAGTCGTCGTCGAAAACTTGGAGGTCAAACGAAGCGTCTTCGCCCGCATCGACGAGGTGCGGACGCCGGGGACGATCGTCAGCTCGAACACATCCGGCATTTCCATCGCCGCGATGGCGGAAGGGCGCTCGGATGATTTTCAAAAGCATTTTTTAGGCACCCACTTTTTCAACCCGCCGCGCTATTTGAAGCTGCTTGAAATCATCCCGACCGAGCAGACGGATCCGGATGTCGTCGCCTATATGAAAACGTTCGCCGAAGACGTGCTCGGCAAAGGCGTCGTCATGGCGAAAGATACGCCGAACTTCATCGCCAACCGGATCGGCACGTACGGGCTGCTTGTCACCGTGCGCGAGATGATGGAAGGCGGCTACAGCGTCGGCGAAGTCGATTCGGTCACCGGGCCGCTCATCGGCCGGCCGAAAAGCGCGACGTTCCGCACGCTTGACGTCGTCGGGCTCGATACGTTCGTCCATGTCGCTAACAACGTGTATGACAACGTCGAAGGGGAAGAAAAAGACGCCTTCCGCGTGCCGGAGTTTATGAAAACGATGCTGCAAAACGGCTGGCTCGGCAGCAAATCCGGACAAGGCTTTTTCTTGAAGCAAGGGAAAGACATCCTCGAGCTCAATTACGTCACGATGCAGTACGAGCCGCGCAAAAAGCTCGTCACCCCGGCGGTGGAAATGGCGAAGCAGGCGAAAGGAACGGCCGCCAAGCTGCAAACGCTCCTTTATGCCGACGGCGACCGCGCGGGGACGCTCCTTTGGAACATCATCGCGCCGACCTTGCTGTATGCGGCGCGCCTGGTCGGCGAAATCGCCGATGACATCGTGGCGATCGACAATGCGATGAAGTGGGGGTTCGGCTGGGAGCAAGGACCATTTGAACTGTGGGATGCGATCGGCCTTGAGAAATCGGTGCGGAACATGCAGGCGGAAGGGCGCGACGTTCCGGCGTGGGTGACGGATATGCTCGCCGACGGCGCCGCATCGTTCTATCAAACGAACAACGGCCGGCTGTTCTATTATGGGCAAAGCGGCTATACATTAGTGGAAGAAAATCCAAAGACGATCCATTTGAAACGGTGGAAAGAGCAGCGCGGCGTCGTGAAGAAAAACGCCGGCGCAAGCCTGATCGACCTCGGCGATGACGTGGCGCTTTTGGAGTTCCATTCGCCGAACAACGCGATCGGCACGGACATCGTCCAAATGATCAACGAGGCGCTTGATGAGGTGAACCGCAACTACAAAGGGCTTGTCATCGGCAATCAAGGGAAAAACTTCTGCGTCGGCGCGAACTTGGCGATGATGCTTATGGAAGCGCAAGATGAAAACTTCTTTGAACTCGAGCTTGCCGTCCGCCAGTTCCAGCAAGCGCTCATGCGCGTCAAATACAACCCGAAACCGGTCGTTGTGGCGCCGTTTGCCATGACGTTAGGCGGCGGGGCGGAAGTGACGTTGGCGGCTTCGCGCATCCAAGCGGCCGCCGAGACGTACATCGGGCTTGTCGAAGTCGGCGTCGGCTTGATTCCGGGCGGCGGCGGCAACAAGGAGCTGTACATCAAACAATTGAACAGCCTGCCAGGCGGCGCGGATGTCGACTACGTCAAACTCGTCGCCAAGGTGTTTGAAACGATCGCCATGGCGAAAGTGTCGACGTCAGCGGCCGAAGCGCGCGCGCTCGGTTTCTTAGGCAGCCGCGACGGCGTCACGATGAACGGCGACCATCTGTTGTATGAAGCGAAACAGGCGGTGCTCTCGCTGTATGAAGAAGGATACCGGCCGCCAGTCAGAAAGAAAGTGCCGGTCGCCGGGGAAAGCGGCTATGCCGCCATGCTTTTAGGCGCGCAATCGATGCTCCATTCCGGCTACATTAGCGAGCACGATTTGAAGATCGCGAAAAAGTTGGCGTACGTCCTCTCGGGCGGCAAAGTGCCGTACGGAACGGAAGTCGATGAGCAGTACTTGCTTGATCTTGAGCGCGAGGCGTTTTTGAGCCTGATTGGCGAGCCGAAGACGCAAGCGAGAATGCAGCATATGTTGGTGAAAGGAAAACCGCTCCGCAACTAAAGCGGGGGATTCAAGGGGGAGATTGGCGTGAGAGAAGCGGTCATTGTCGCAGGCGCGCGCACACCGGTCGGAAAAGCGAAAAAAGGAACGCTCGCCCATACGCGGCCGGACGATTTGGGAGCGCTCGTCGTCAAGGAAACGTTGAAGCGCGCGGGAAACTATGACGGGAATATCGATGACTTAATTATCGGCTGCGCCATGCCCGAGGCGGAGCAAGGGTTGAACGTCGCCCGCAACATCGGGGCGCTCGCCGGGCTGCCGCATACGGTGCCGGCGATTACGATCAACCGGTATTGCTCGTCCGGCTTGCAGGCGATCGCCTATGCGGCCGAACGGGTCATGCTTGGCCATTCGGATACGGTCATTGCCGGCGGGGTCGAATCGATGAGCATGGTGCCGATGATGGGGCATGTCGTCCGCCCGAACGCCCGCCTGGCCGAAGAGGCGCCGGAATATTACATGTCGATGGGCCATACGGCCGAGCAAGTGGCGAAACAATACGGCGTGAGCCGCGAGGACCAGGACGCGTTCGCCGTGCGCAGCCACCAGCGCGCCGCGAAGGCGATTGCAGAAGGCAAGTTCGACGACGAAATCGTGCCGGTCGAAGTCGTCGTGCGCAAGGTGGAAAACAACAAACTGGTGGAAGAGACGGTTGTGTTTGCCCAAGATGAAGGCGTGCGCCCGGAGACGAACATGGAGACGCTCGCCAAACTGCGCCCGGCGTTTGCCGCCAACGGCACGGTCACAGCCGGCAACGCGTCGCAAATGAGCGACGGGGCGGCGGCCGTGATGGTGATGGACCGCGAAAAAGCGGCATCTCTCGGCTTAAAACCGCTCGGCAAGTTCCGCTCGTTCGCCGTCGCCGGCGTGCCGCCGGAAGTGATGGGGATCGGCCCGGTCGCCGCGGTGCCGAAAGCGTTGAAGCTCGCCGGCCTGGAGCTGTCCGACATCGGCTTGATCGAGCTGAACGAAGCGTTCGCGTCCCAGTCGATTCAAGTCATTCGCGAGCTCGGGCTTGACGAAGAGATCGTCAACGTCAACGGCGGGGCGATTGCGCTCGGCCATCCGCTCGGCTGCACGGGCGCGAAG
The DNA here is from genome assembly GCF_052220245.1 of Geobacillus sp. BK01. NCBI lineage: Bacteria > Bacillati > Bacillota > Bacilli > Caryophanales > Anoxybacillaceae > Geobacillus > Geobacillus sp. BK01. The sequence goes on along the minus strand of NZ_JBQPTH010000008.1, from coordinate 82,175 downwards.
CTGACGTTGTCGCTTCTTCATGAAATGCGGCGCCGCGACGTCCAGTTTGGCATTGTCACGATGTGCATCGGCGGCGGCATGGGCGCCGCGGGTGTCTTTGAACTGCTGTGATGCCGGCCAATGACAACTAAAGCGGGCGGCAGCGCCGCCCGGACTATTACGATATTCGGGGGAGGAAACAACCAATGGCAAAAACAGCCGAAAACGCGATTCAAGGCGGCAGCTTTTTAATTGAGGACATTCCGGCCGAGCGCGTCTTTACGCCGGAAGATTTCACCGACGAACATCACATGATCGCGAAAACGACGGCGGAATATGTGAACAACGAAGTGCTTCCGCAGCTGGAGCATTTGGAACACCACGAGTTTGACCGCTCGGTGAAGCTGCTCCGCAAAGCGGGCGAACTCGGTTTGCTAAGCGCCGACATTCCGGAAGAATACGGCGGTTTGGGCTTGGATAAAGTGAGCTCGGCCATCATCGCAGAACAGATGGCGCCGGCCGGCGGGTTTGCGATTTCGCACGGGGCGCACGTCGGAATTGGCTCGCTGCCGATCGTCTTGTTCGGCACGGAAGAACAAAAACAAAACTATTTGCCGCAGTTGGCGACCGGCGAAAAAATCGCCGCCTATGCCCTGACGGAGCCGGGTTCGGGTTCGGACGCCCTCGGCGCGAAAACGACGGCGAAATTGAACGCCGAAGGAACGCATTACATTTTAAACGGTGAAAAGCAATGGATCACGAACTCCGGGTTTGCCGATGTGTTCGTCGTCTACGCGAAAGTGGACGGCCAGCATTTCACAGCGTTTATCGTCGAGCGCGATTTCCCGGGCGTTTCGACTGGTCCGGAAGAAAAGAAAATGGGGATCAAAAGCTCGTCGACGCGGACGCTCATTTTGCAAGACGTGCCGGTGCCGAAAGAAAACGTCCTCGGTGAAATCGGCAAAGGCCATGTCATCGCGTTTAACATTTTGAACATCGGCCGCTACAAGCTCGGATTGGGAGCGGTCGGCGGCGCGAAGCGGGCGCTCGAAATCACGCTCAAATACGCGAATCAACGCCAGCAATTCAAACGCCCGATTTCGCAGTTTACGCTGACGCAGGAAAAATTTGCGACGATGGCGTCGCGCCTGTATGCGGCGGAAAGCTCGGTGTACCGCACGGTCGGCTTGTTCGATGAACGGATGGGCTTGCTCGATGGGGAAAAAGCGAAAGACGGCAAAGAAGTGGCGAAATCGATCGCCGAATACGCGATCGAGTGCTCGCTGAACAAGTTTTTCGCGACCGAAGTGCTCGATTACATCGTGGACGAAGGGGTGCAAATCCACGGCGGCTACGGCTTCATGCAGGAATACGAAATTGAGCGCGCCTACCGCGACTCGCGCATCAACCGCATTTTCGAAGGGACGAACGAAATCAACCGCCTGCTCGTGCCGGGCATGTATTTGAAAAAAGCGGTAAAAGGCGAACTGCCTCTTTTCCAAAAAGCGCAGCAGCTGCAAGAAGAGCTCATGATGATGACGGCCGAAGAACCGGGAACGGGCGCGCTCGAACAAGAGAAATATTTGGTGCGCAACGCGAAAAAAATCGCTTTGATGGTCGCCGGGCTGGCGGCGCAAACATTCGGCGCGAAAATCGAGGAAGAGCAAGAAGTGCTCGTGAACATCGCCGATATTGTCGCCAACATTTACGCCATGGAATCGGCGCTTCTTCGCACCGAAAAAGCGATCAACGCGGACGGGGAAGAGAAGCACAAACAAAAATGGCTCTATACGCAAATTTTCTGCCAAGAGGCGTTCAATGAAATCGAAGCGCATGCGAAAGAAACGCTCGTCGCCGTCGAACAAGGCGACACGCTGCGGATGATGCTCGCCGCCCTCCGTCGGCTGACGCGCCATACGCCAATCAATGTGATCGCGAAAAAACGCGAGGCGGCCGCCGCCCTCATTGAAGCGGAACGGTATATTGTGTGATAATTAGGAAGTACCGGGCACAGCCCGGTACTTCTTGCTCTCTGGAACAGGCGCTCCGCTTGGGGAAGCGGCCGCTGTAACGCCCCGCTTCCCCGCGGATGACCGATCGTTCAACACGGTTAAAAGGAGGGGTAGGAATGGCGCTGACGCTCTATTGGTATCCGAAATGCGGAACGTGCCGGAAGGCGAAAAAATGGCTCGATGAACACGGCATTGACGTGCAAACGGTGCATCTCGTCGACGAACCGCTGACGAAAGAACAACTGGCCGACCTGCACCGAAAAAGCGGGCTGCCGCTCAAAAAATTTTTCAATACAAGCGGCATGAAATACCGCGAACTCGGGTTGAAAGACAAGCTTGACGGCGCCGCGGAGGACGAGATGCTCAACTGGCTCGCGTCGGACGGGATGCTGGTGAAACGGCCCATTTTAACGGATGGCGAACGGGTCGTGGTCGGATTTCGCGAGCAAGAGTACGAAGCGTTTTTCGCCGGGCGGCCGCCGGCAGAAAGTTAAAAAATTTGCATAAAAATGATGCGAACTCAGTGAGTTTTTATCGAAAATCGGTTATGATGAAAAAGAACACAATTTGTCGCAATGGAGGGATTCGATGAACACGCCAAAAGAACTTCGCTATTCAAAAGAACACGAATGGGTGCGCGTCGAAGGGGACAAAGTGCGCATCGGCATCACCGACTTCGCTCAGTCGGAGTTGGGGGATATCGTTTTTGTTGAATTGCCGGAAGTCGGCGCGGAACTGACGGCGAACGAGCCGTTCGGCAGCGTCGAATCGGTAAAAACGGTTTCGGAATTGTACGCGCCGATCAGCGGCACGGTCGTCGAAGTGAATGAAGAGTTGAACGACAATCCAGAATATGTAAACGAGTCACCGTACGAAAAAGCATGGATGGTTGTCGTTGAACCAAAAGATGTAAGTGAAGTCGACAAGTTGTTGACGGCTGAACAATACGAGGCGATGGTGAACGAAGGATAAACGTTCCTGTGGTCTTCGCCCCCGAATCGGACACCCTATACATACCGAAACTTGATGAAAAAAGGGGTGCTTCCGATGGCGTTGCAACCAACGCGTGTCGATATTACGGACCGGGTGACCGGCAAGCTGAACGGCCGCTCGCTCGACTTGTATGACGAAGGTGAATTCATCGGACGTCTTCCGCTTCCGGCAGCGGCCGTCGAGCTGAAAAACGGGTATAGCGAGCAAAATGGCAAAATATATAAAGAGGTGACCGCTACCGTTGAACCGGACCAAAAATATGTCGACTGTGACGGGGAAGCGGGTTGGTGTTGAAAGGCAACGGTGGATGACCGTTGCTTTTTTTCAACCTTTTTCTGGTGAGAGACATACAATATGGTATCCTTTTCGAAGCTAGGTGGGTCGGACATGCGACAGGCAGAAAAAGTGATTATTGTAGAAGGGCGATCGGATAAGCAAAAGGTGGCGGCCGTGCTGAACGAACCGGTTGTCATTCTTTGCACGAACGGCACGATCAGCGATGCGCGTCTTGAGGAGCTGGCTGACGAGCTTGAGGGTCACGATGTGTACGTGCTGGCGGACGCCGATGAGGCGGGGGAAAAGCTACGCCGGCAGTTTCGCCGCATGTTTCCGGAGGCGGAACATATTTATATTGACCGGGCGTACCGCGAAGTGGCCGCCGCCCCGCCTTGGCATTTAGCCCAAGTGTTGCTGCGCGCCCATTTTGACGTCCGCATCGATTCGTTCATGAGAGGAAGAGGCGAGTGAAAGCGATCGAACGACCAGATGTGCAACGGATTGTGAATGAACAGCCGCTTATGGCGCTTTATATTTACACGCCGCTGTGCGGCACATGCCAGCTGGCGAGACGGATGTTGGCGGTAGTCGAGCAGCTGTTCCCAACGCTGCCGTTTTACGAAACGGACATTAATTATATGCCGGAGCAGGCAGTCGTTTGGAAAATTGAAAGTGTTCCTTGTTTGCTTCTTTTTGTTGGCGGGTCGCTGGCCGGCAAATGGTATGCGTTTCATTCCGTCCCTTATTTGTATGATGAACTTCAAGCCCGTTTGCCGCGCTGACGATCCGCCTTTTTTTGACGCCATTTGACATATTTCTTCGGAAATGACAAAAACAGCGCTCATTCGCTAAACCGGTTGTCGAGATTTTTGTAAAGGATTCTCCCCCTCGGTATGGAAATAAAGGGAATAAAGGAAAATGGGGGGAGGATGGTCAATGGAAATGCGTCAGTTAGTTGGACAGTTCGCAGAACGGATGCAAACGTTGCGCCATTTGTTGCCGATTTTGCCGGATGAACCGTTGTATGTGCGGTTTGAGAGTGAAGAAGGCGTCGCCATGTTGGTGATCGGCAAAGAGCCGGCTGCCGCGGAAATGGAAAAGGATGAACGGAAAACGTTAACGGTGCGCGGCACAAAAACAGCGCTTTGCTCGCTCTTAGGCGGCGAACTGAAGCTGCAGCAGCTCGTCCGGCTGCGCGAAGTGCATGTGTCGGGAAGTTTTCGCCACCTGTTGCTGCTCGAATCTCTCCTCCATTTGGCTAAGCCGTATCGTCATGTCGGGTGAAAAATTTATTGACATGATTCGACATACAATGATACAATCACACACGTAATCAATCGAATAGGCGTTTGTTGCGCTCTTATCAAGAGAGGTGGAGGGATGTGCCCAATGAAGCCCGGCAACCGTCAGCGCGTCTGCTGAAAAGGTGCCAATTCACACAAAGCGCCCTGCTTTGGGAGATAAGAGACGGAATGGTGGACAATACCTTTCTGTTCTCTGCGGGCAGAAAGGTTTTCTTTTTGCGTTCCGCCGCCTTAGGAGGAAGGAAGGTGAAACGATGATTACACTCGAACGGGTGACGAAAATTTACGATGCGGCGAACGGGGCGGTGACGGCGGTCGATGACGTGTCGCTTGACATTCGCGAAGGGGAAATTTTCGGCATTATCGGTTACAGCGGCGCGGGGAAAAGTTCGCTCATCCGGCTGTTAAACGGGCTTGAGACGCCGACGAGCGGCCAGGTGATCGTCGCCGGCCGCGATATGGCGCGCATCAAAGGGCGGGAGCTGCGCAAAGCGCGTCAGGAAATCGGGATGATTTTCCAGCATTTCAACTTGCTTTGGTCGCGGACGGTGCGGGAAAATATCGCGTTTCCGCTCGAGATCGCCGGCGTTCCGAAAGCGGAGCGGCAAAAGCGGGTCGAGGAGCTCATCGAGCTCGTCGGGCTCACGGGACGGGAAGAGGCGTATCCGTCGCAGTTGAGCGGCGGGCAAAAACAGCGGGTCGGCATCGCCCGGGCGCTTGCCAACAACCCGAAAGTATTGCTTTGCGATGAGGCGACATCCGCGCTTGACCCGCAAACGACGGATGCGATATTGGACTTGCTTGTCGACATCAACAAGCGGCTCGGACTGACGATCGTGCTCATTACCCATGAGATGCACGTCATCCGCAAAATTTGCGACCGCGTCGCCGTGATGGAAAGCGGCAAAATCGTTGAGCAAGGCGAAGTGCTGCATGTGTTCCGCAATCCGCAGCAGCCGATTACGAAACGGTTCGTCAAGCAGCTCGTTGAACCGGAGGAAACGGAAGAGGCGATTTCCCATCTGTTCGGTCAATATCCGAACGGGGTGATCGCGCAGTTGACCTTTGTCGGTGCGGCGGCCGGCCAGCCGCTCATCACGCAAGTCGTGCGGCAGTTTGCCGTGGACATGAACATTTTGCAAGGGAAAATTTCACAAACCCATCAAGGCGCCTACGGCGTGCTGTTTGTGCACATCGACGGCGCGGCGGATGAAATCGCCCGGGCGCTTGACTATATTCGCAGCCAGCAAGTGGCGGTGGAGGTGATTCACGATGCTCGCTAACCTCCTGCCGAACGTGCAATGGGAGACGATGTGGGCGGCGACGGTTGAGACGTTGTACATGACCGGAATGGCGGTCGCGGCGACGTTCGTCTTCGGGGTCGTTCTCGGACTGCTTTTATTTTTAACGGCAAAGGGAAACCTATGGGAGAACCGGTTGGCCAATATGGTCATTGCTGCGTTTGTGAATATTTTCCGTTCTATTCCGTTCATTATTTTAATTATTTTGCTTATTCCATTTACCAAATGGCTCGTCGGGACGATGCTCGGAGCCAACGCGGCGCTGCCGGCGCTCATCATTGGCGCGGCTCCGTTTTACGCCCGCATGGTCGAGATCGCTCTCCGCGAAATTGACAAAGGGGTCATTGAAGCGGCGAAGGCGATGGGCGCCTCGACGTGGACGATCATTTGGAAAGTGCTGCTGCCTGAATCGCTCCCGGCGCTTGTCTCCGGGATTACCGTCACCGCTGTGTCGCTTGTCGGCTATACGGCGATGGCCGGCGTTGTCGGCGCCGGCGGGCTTGGGAACTTGGCGTATTTGGAAGGGTTCCAGCGCAGCCATAACGATGTGACGTTTGTCGCGACCGTTTTGGTGCTCATCATCGTCTTTGTCATTCAGTGGATCGGTGACTTTGTCACTTCGAAAATTGATAAACGATAAAGGAGGAAGAAACAAATGAAAAAATGGCTTGGCGCTCTGTTGGCCGCCCTCTTGGTGTTTGCGTTAGCAGCGTGCGGCGGCAACAACAATGATGAAAACGCCGCTGGCGAGGACAAAGGCGGCGGATTGGTCAAACTGAAAGTCGGCGCGTCGAACGTGCCGCATGCGGAAATTTTGGAACAAGCGAAGCCAATGTTGAAAGAAAAAGGCATCGATTTGGAAATTATCACGTTCCAAGACTACATTTTGCCAAACAAAGCGTTGGCGGACAAAGAAATTGACGCTAACTACTTCCAACACATTCCGTATTTAGAATCGCAAATGAAAGAGCATGGCTATGATTTCGTCAACGCTGGCGGCATCCATATCGAGCCGATCGGCTTGTACTCGAAAAAATATAAAAGCATCGAAGAGCTGCCGGATGGCGCAACGATCATTATGAGCAACTCGGTCGCCGACCATGGCCGCATTTTGTCGATGCTTCAAGAAAAAGGGCTCATTAAGCTGAAAGAAGGCGTTGACAAAACGAAAGCGACGGTCAACGACATCGTGGAAAACCCGAAACACTTAACGTTTAAAGCGGATGTCGACGCTGGATTGCTGCCGCAAATTTATCAAAACGGCGAAGGCGATGCCGTGTTGATCAACGCCAACTACGCGCTTGACGCCGGCTTGGATCCGGCGAAAGACCCGATCGCCGTCGAATCGCCGAAAGACAACCCGTATGTCAACATTGTCGCCGTGCGCAAAGGCGATGAAAACCGGAAAGAAATCAAAACGTTAGTTGAAGTGCTGCAATCGAAAGAAATTCAAGATTTCATTAACGAAAAATATAAAGGCGCCGTCATTCCGGCGGCGGAGAACAATCAATAACGGGAGCGTTTCGCTTCCGTTTCTTTTTTGTCCCCAAAAAACCGCTCCCCTTAAACGAAAGCGGCAAAGGTTAAAACGATTCTGAATCCGAGGGCGCCACGGCCGCTTTGCTTTCCCGCGCTTCATCGGCCATTCAAACGCGCCAGTACGGCGGCAAGCATGACGATGATGACGCAGTTTTGCAGGACGACCACCGTCGTTAAACTGAAGATGGCGTCCCCGTGTTCACCGAGAATGTTGCCGATGATGATCCACGCCAAAAACGAAGCGAAAGCGGCGGTTAAGGCAAAGACAACCCAACGAATCAAGGGAATTTCCCCCCTTTCCTATGATGATGGAAGTGGAACAGAACAGGCGGTTTTCATCATGACATTCCGTCTATGTTGACGGAATGGTGGTGTTTCCACACGCTTTCAATACTATTCGTTGTTTAATTTCGTTTTCCTTCATGCATACTAACAGCAGAAACGGACAAAGGGGGAAAACGAAGATGAACAACGAAACATACACATCGGTCGAAGCCGCCCTTCGCCATTACAAGGAAGGGATCGGGGCGTTTACGCAAAAGCTGCCGGCGGTTGCCGAACGGTTTAACGCGTTTACCGACGCCTGTTTTGCGGAAGGGGCGCTGTCGAAAAAAGAAAAGCAGCTGATCGCCCTCGGCATCAGCCTGGCGGCGCAAGACGAGTATTGCACGATTTACCATACGAAAGGATGCCTTGACGAAGGGGCATCGGAACAAGAGATTTTGGAAGCGTGCGCGGTCGCGGCCGCGTTTGGCGGCGGGGCGGCGATGAGCCAGACGGTGACGCTTGTGCAAGAATGCCTCCGCGAGCTGCGGACGGCCCATTAGACTCCGGCAACGGGGTCTTTTTTTTTGCAAAAGCTCGTACAAACTAGTCGTTTTCGTGTAAAATATAAAAAGCATTGCCGCTTTTCCTGCCTTTCTCGTTTCCCTTATATACATAGTGGAAAACGGCAGCGAAAAGGTTGCGAATACTTTTCATTTGTTATAAGATTGTAATGAGAATAAAGTGAGAATGAGCGATCGCTGGGTCAAAAGCGAGCTTACATTATTTTCACGCGAAAACTGGAGGTATGCTTTATGGCCGTATTAAAGGTGGAAAATCTCCACGTATCAGTGGAAGGAAAAGAAATTTTAAAAGGGGTTGACTTAGAGGTTAAAGGCGGGGAAATCCACGCCATTATGGGTCCGAACGGAACGGGGAAATCGACGCTGTCATCGGCGATTATGGGCCATCCGAAATACGAGGTGACGGAGGGGGCGATTACGCTTGACGGCCAAAATGTTCTGGAGATGGAAGTCGATGAGCGGGCGCGCGCCGGCTTGTTTTTGGCGATGCAATATCCAAGTGAGATCAGCGGAGTGACGAACGCCGACTTTTTGCGCTCCGCCATTAACGCCCGTCTTGGTGAGGGCAATGAAATTTCGCTCATGAAATTCATCCGCAAGCTCGATGACAAAATGTCGTTTTTGGAAATGAATCCGGACATGGCGCACCGCTATGTAAACGAAGGGTTCTCGGGCGGGGAGAAAAAGCGGAACGAAATTTTGCAATTGATGATGCTCGAGCCAAAAATTGCCATTTTGGACGAGATCGACTCCGGATTGGATATTGACGCGCTTAAAATCGTCGCCAAAGGCATTAACGAAATGCGCAGCAGCGAGTTCGGCTGTTTGATCATCACCCACTACCAGCGGCTGCTCAACTACATCACCCCGGATTACGTGCACGTCATGATGCAAGGGCGCATCGTCAAGTCCGGCGGTCCGGAGCTGGCGCAGCGGCTTGAGGCGGAAGGGTACGACTGGATTAAAAAAGAACTCGGCATCGAAGACGAGACGGTCGGGCAAGAAGCGTAAGCGTTAGGAGGAGGACTATGGCGACAGAAACGAAAATCCCATTTGATGAAACCTACATCCGCACGTTCTCAGGCGAGCGCGGCGAACCGGACTGGCTGACCGGGCGGCGCCTTGAGGCGCTCGGTCAGGTGGAGCGGCTGCCGCTGCCGAAACCGGACAAAACGAAAATTGATAAGTGGAACTTTACCGATTTTGCCCGTCATGCGGTCGACAGCGCGCCGTACGCGGATTTGAACGATTTGCCGGAGGCGGTCAAGGCGCTCCTTGAGGCGGGCGAAGGAACGAAAAATTTGTATGTGCAGCGCAACCATACGCCGGCGTACGTGTCGCTCTCTGACGAGCTGAAAGAAAAAGGCGTGATTTTCACCGACATTTTCACCGCGGCACGGGAACATGGCGACTTGCTGAAGAAATACTTCATGACCGATGGGGTCAAGCCGGATGAGCACCGTCTCGCCGCACTCCATGCGGCGCTGTTTAACGGCGGGGTGTTTGTGTACGTTCCGAAAAACGTCGAAATCGAAACGCCGCTTCAGGCGGTCTACATTCAAGACGAAGACGATATCGCCTTGTTTAACCACGTCATCGTCGTGGCGGACGACAACAGCCGCGTCGTGTTTGTCGAAAATTATTTGTCGGCGCACGAGCAAGGGAAAGCGGTCGTCAATATCGTTGCTGAAGTGTTTGCCAATGCCAACGCGCGCGTCTTTTTCGCCGCCGTCGACCATTTGGCCAAAGGCGCGACGACATACGTCAACCGGCGCGGCATCGCCGGGCGCGACGGGCGGATCGAATGGGCGCTCGGGCTGATGAATGACGGCAACACCGTGTCGGAAAACACCACCCGCCTTGTCGGTGACGGGGCGTTTGGCGATACGAAAACGGTCGTTGTCGGCCGCGGCGAGCAAGTGCAAAACTTTACGACGAGCGTCATCCATTACGGAAAGCATACGGAAGGCTATATTTTAAAACACGGCGTCGTCCGCGACAGCGCCACCTCGATTTTCAACGGCATCGGCAAAATTGAGCACGGCGCGTCAAAATCGAACGCCGAGCAAGAGTCGCGCGTGTTGATGTTAAGCGAAAAAGCGCGCGGCGATGCGAACCCGATTTTGCTGATCGACGAAGACGACGTCATGGCCGGCCATGCGGCCTCGGTCGGGCGGGTCGATCCGGTTCAATTGTATTACTTAATGAGCCGCGGCATTCCGAGACGGGAAGCGGAGCGACTCATCATCCACGGCTTTTTGGCCCCGGTTGTCGAAGCGATTCCGATTGAAGGCGTGAAAAATCAATTAATCGAAGTGATTGAAAGGAAAGTTCAATCATGAATATAAATGAGATTCGTGCGTTGTTTCCGATTTTGCATCAGAACGTCAACGGCCATCCGCTCGTTTATTTTGACAGCGCGGCGACGTCGCAAAAGCCGCTGCCGGTGATCGAGGCGCTTGACCGCTACTACCGCGAATACAACTCGAACGTCCACCGCGGCGTCCACACGCTTGGAACGAAGGCGACCGACGCGTACGAAGGGGCGCGCGAAAAAGTGCGGCGCTTTCTGAACGCCAAATCGGCGCAGGAGATCATTTTTACGCGCGGAACGACAACGGCGCTCAACCTCGTCGCCTCAAGCTACGGGCGCGCCAACGTCAAAGAAGGCGATGAGATCGTCATCACGTACATGGAGCATCACAGCAACTTGATTCCGTGGCAGCAGCTCGCGAAACAGACGGGGGCGGCGCTGAAATACATTCCGCTGCAGGAAGACGGCACGCTCGACCTCAACGATGTCGAGGCGGCGATCACGCCGGCGGCGAAAATCGTCGCCATCGCCCATGTTTCGAACGTGCTCGGCACGATCAACCCGGTTCGGGAGATCGCCCGCCTCGCCCATGACCGCGGCGCGGTCGTCGTCGTCGACGCGGCGCAAAGCGCTCCGCATATGAAGATCGACGTCCAAGAGCTCGATTGCGACTTTTTGGCGTTTTCCGGCCATAAAATGGGCGGGCCGACGGGCATCGGCGTATTATATGGCAAAAAGAAATGGCTCGAGCAGATGGAGCCGATCGAGTTTGGCGGCGAAATGATCGATTTCGTCGAGCTGTACGACTCAACGTGGAAAGAGCTGCCGTGGAAGTTTGAAGGCGGCACGCCGATCATCGCCGGCGCCATCGGCCTTGGTGCGGCGATCGATTTCCTCGAGCAAGTCGGCTTGGACGCGATCGCCGCCCATGAACACGAGCTGGCGCAATATGCGCTTGAGCGGCTGGCTGACATGGACGGCGTCACCGTCTATGGGCCGAAAGAGCGGGCCGGGCTTGTGACGTTTAACATCGACGGCGTGCATCCGCACGATGTGGCGACCGTCTTGGACGCGGAAGGGATCGCCATCCGCGCCGGCCACCATTGCGCCCAGCCGCTCATGAAGTGGCTTAATGTCACAGCAACCGCCCGGGCGAGCTTTTATTTGTACAACACGAAAGAGGAAATCGACCGGTTCATCGCCGCATTACAGAAAGCGGAGGAGTACTTCAGCCATGTCTTCTAATCATCCGTTGGACCAGCTGTACCGCCAAGTCATTATGGATCATTATAAAAACCCGCGCAACCGCGGGGTGCTTGAGGGCACGAACGTCGATATCAACATGAACAACCCGACGTGCGGCGACCGCATCCATTTGACGATGAAAGTGGAAGACGGAAAAGTCGTCGACGTCAAATTTGAAGGCGAAGGCTGTTCGATTTCGATGTCGTCGGCGTCGATGATGACGCAGGCGATCAAAGGAAGAACGGTAGAGGAAGCGCTTCGGCTCGCCCATATTTTTTCCGACATGATCCAAGGCAAAGAGTACGACGATTCCGTCGACCTTGGCGACATCGAGGCGCTTCAAGGCGTTTCCAAGTTTCCGGCCCGCATCAAATGCGCGACGTTGGCGTGGAAAGCGCTCGAAAAAGGACTGCATCACCACTAATCTAAAGGAAGGTGAACCGAGATGGCGAAAAAAGCGCCAGACATTGGCGAATACAAATATGGCTTCGTTGACAAGGACGTCTCCGTCTTCCGCGCCCAGCGCGGCCTGACGCGCGAAGTCGTCGAAGAAATTTCGCGGATGAAAAACGAGCCGCAATGGATGCTCGAGTTCCGCTTAAAAGCGCTCGACATCTTCTACAGCAAACCGATGCCGCAATGGGGCGGCGATTTGTCGAGCCTCGATTTCGATGAAATTACGTACTACGTCAAACCGACGGAAAAATCGGGCCGTTCGTGGGACGAAGTGCCGGAGGAAATTAAAGCGACGTTTGATAAGTTAGGCATTCCGGAGGCGGAACAAAAATATTTGGCCGGCGTTTCCGCGCAATACGAATCGGAAGTCGTCTACCACAACATGAAAGAAGACCTCGAAGCGCTCGGCGTCATCTTTAAAGACACCGACTCGGCGCTGAAGGAAAACGAAGATTTGTTCCGCGAACATTTCGCCAAAGTTGTGCCGCCGACCGATAACAAGTTTGCGGCCTTGAACTCGGCCGTCTGGTCGGGCGGTTCGTTCATCTACGTCCCGAAAGGCGTGAAAGTCAACACGCCGCTGCAGGCGTATTTCCGCATCAACTCGGAAAACATGGGGCAGTTTGAACGGACGCTCATCATCGTCGATGAAGGGGCGCACGTCCATTACGTCGAAGGCTGTACGGCGCCGATTTACACGACAAACTCGCTCCATAGCGCGGTTGTGGAAATCATCGTTAAAAAAGGCGCGTACTGCCGCTACACGACGATCCAAAACTGGGCGAACAACGTTTTCAACTTGGTGACAAAGCGCGCCGTCTGTGAAGAAAACGCGACGATGGAATGGATTGACGGCAACATCGGCTCAAAATTGACGATGAAATACCCGGCCGTCATCTTAAAAGGCGAAGGGGCGCGCGGCTTGACGCTGTCGATCGCCATCGCCGGCAAAGGCCAGCACCAAGACGCCGGGGCGAAAATGATCCATCTGGCGCCGAACACGTCGTCGACGATCGTCTCGAAATCGATCTCGAAACAAGGCGGAAAAGTCACGTACCGCGGCATCGTCCATTTCGGCCGCAAAGCGTCCGGCTCGCGTTCGAACATCGAATGCGACACGCTCATTTTGGATAACCAGTCGACATCGGACACGATTCCGTACAACGAAATTTTAAACGACAACATCTCGCTTGAGCACGAAGCGAAAGTGTCGAAAGTGTCCGAGGAGCAGCTGTTCTACTTGATGAGCCGCGGCATTTCCGAGCAGGAAGCGACGGAAATGATCGTCATGGGCTTCATCGAGCCGTTCACAAGAGAGCTGCCGATGGAATACGCGGTCGAGATGAACCGCCTGATCAAGTTCGAAATGGAAGGAAGCATTGGGTAAGCTTGATAAATCAAGGGTGCGGCGTTCGTTTGTGGGTGTCGCACCCACAAAACGCCCGCATGATCGACGCAGGACAAAGCAAGGGAGCGGCCGGCGCTTGATCTCCGGAAGCGCCAAGGCCGTCCCGCAGGCCATTCCTCCTTCATGGGAGCATGTTTTTAGGGGAGCGCTCTTTTTGGGCGCTCCCCTGTCGTGTGCGCCCGGCATGGGTGCAGTCTATAGGGTGAAAGTCCCGAACTGCGAAGGCAGAAGTAGCAGTTAGCTTAACGCAAGGGTGTCTGCGGCGACGCAGAATCTGAAGGAAGCGGGCGGCAAACTTCCGGTCTGAGGAACACGAACTTCATAAGAGGCTGGGTATCATTGGGTGAGTTTGCACGACAAAACGAAGCCCTTTCTGCCGAAGGTGATACCGAGTAAATGAAGCAGATAGATGGAAGGAAAGACTGCACTCTTACCCGGGGAGGTCTGTCCGGGAAGCCAAGTGCGCTTGGCAACCGTTGGAGCGATCCAACGCTGAACGGACAGAAGTCAGCAGAGGTCATAGTACCCGTCTAGCTTAAGGTAGAAGGGGAAGGACCGAACCATGAAGGAGAACGGCCACTAGGCGTTCATCTTCTTTGATGAAGCAGACAACCCGAAAGGGCCTGCTTGAGGGAGGAAATGGTGAAGTCCATGGGGGACCTCAAGAGGGTGGAGAAGAAGATGGCACAAATAGAACGGATCGTTCACGTAGAGAGGAAGAATCGGAATGTGGATGAAACAGGTACTGTCACGGGAGAATCTCCTGCGAGCACTCAAACAAGTGGAAAAGAATAAAGGGTCCCATGGAACCGATGGAATGTCCGTCAAAGACCTGCGAAGACACCTCGTGGAACATTGGGACGTGATACGGCGCGCTTTGGAAGAAGGGACCTACGAACCTTGCCCGGTCCGACGGGTCGAAATCCCGAAACCGAACGGAGGAGTCAGGTTACTAGGAATCCCGACCGTGACAGACCGGTTCATCCAACAGGCCATCGCCCAAGTGCTCACGCCGATCTTTGACCCATCCTTTTCGGAACACAGCTACGGGTTTCGTCCCGGTCGAAGAGGACACGACGCGGTGAAAAAGGCGAAGCAGTATATTCAGGAAGGATATACATGGGTGGTAGATATCGACTTGGAAAAGTTCTTTGATCGAGTCAACCATGACAAACTGATGGGGATATTAGCGAAACGAATTCCAGACAAAATCCTCCTAAAGTTGATACGGAAGTATCTACAGGCAGGGGTCATGATCAACGGGGTGGTCATGGAAACACAAGAGGGGACTCCACAAGGAGGGCCGCTCAGTCCACTTTTGTCCAACATTCTCTTGGATGAGCTGGACAAAGAATTGGAAAAACGAGGGCACAAATTTGTACGGTATGCGGATGACTGCAATATCTACGTAAGGACGAAGAAGGCCGGGGAACGGGTGATGAAATCGATCACGGCATTCATTGAAAAGAAACGCCGGCTGAAAGTCAATGAAACCAAATCGGCAGTGGATCGACCGTGGAGGAGAAAATTCCTCGGTTTTAGCTTCACCCCAAATAAGGAGCCAAAAATCCGGATCGCAAAGGAAAGTATTCGGCGCATGAAGCAAAGGATACGCACCATGACGAGTCGATCGAAACCGATTCCCATGCCCGAGCGAATCGAACAGCTCAACCAGTACATTCTGGGATGGTGTGGATACTTCTCGTTAGCAGAGACTCCAAGTGTGTTCAAAGAACTAGATGGATGGATTCGACGAAGGCTGCGCATGTGCCAATGGAAAGAGTGGAAACTTCCGAGAACCAGAGTCCGAAAACTGCAAAGTTTAGGAGTGCCCAAGCGGAAAGCATATGAATGGGGAAACACTCGGAAGAAATATTGGAGAGTGGCCGCTAGTCCCATCTTGCATAAAGCCCTTGGCAACTCCTATTGGGAGAGCCAAGGGCTGAAGAGTCTTTATCAACGATATGAATCTCTGCGTCAGACTTAATGGAACCGCCGTATACCGAACGGTACGTACGGTGGTGTGAGAGGACGAGGGTTAGTCACCCTCTCCTACTCGATTCCTTTTCCATGCCAGGCGGTTCTGTTCAGCCGCGCCCGGTCTTCCTGTTTAGCGCTGCACTTTTTCAAGCGCCAATTTGACGCCAAACCCGATCATCACCGCGCCCGTGATGCCTTCGATCCATTTCTTCGTTTTCGGCCGCTTCATGAACTCGCTGATATAGTGGATAAAGGAAATGTAAAACAAAAACCAGGCGGCCGTCATCACCGTATAAGCCGCCCCCATCATAAGAAACGGGGCGAACGCGTGCGCGCCCGGCGCCACGAACTGCGGCAAAAAGGTTAGGAAAAAGGCCGCCACCTTTGGGTTCAAAAAATCGGTGAGAAACCCTTGCCGGAAGCAGGCGGGCTGTTGTTCTTTGCTATTGACATCCGTTTCCATGCCGGCCGCTTCGCCATGTTTTAAGACGCTGTACAACGCTTTGACACCCAAGTAGGTTAAATACACCGCTCCTATATATTTCAAGGCGGAAAACAGCAAGGCCGATTGCATAATGACGGCGGAAAGCCCAAGCGACGCTGCGGCGGTGTGGAGAAACAAGGCGCAACAAACCCCTAGTGCGGTTTTCAAGCCGCCGATCTTCCCAACGGAAATGGTGTTTTTGGTCACTACCGCTGTGTCGGGCCCGGGCAGCACAATCAAAAATATCGATAAAAGAAGAAACGGGTACAGATGGATCATCAGACGGCCCTCCCATTGTCAGAATGTTTCGATGGATATCATTGTATCGCAACCGTTCCTCGAATGTAAATATGGACTTTCTGAACCGCCGTTGCCCTTCATGGTGGGGCGGTCATTTTTATTTCGCGCCGCCCGCGCTTATGGTATAGTGAAGATAGCTGAAAATCCAATGAACTGGTGATCGTGATGATTTACATCGGACTGACCGGCTGGGGGGATCATGACAGCCTCTATCCGCCCGGCTTGGCGGCGAAAGATAAATTGCCGGAGTATGCGGCCCATTTTCCGACGGTCGAGGTCGATTCGTATTTTTACGCCATTCAGCCGCGTTCGAACGTGGAAAAGTGGATTCGCGAGACGCCGCCGTCGTTTCAGTTCATCGTCAAAGCGTACCAAGGGATGACCGGGCATGAGCGCGGGCCGATCCCCTATGAGAACAAGGAAGCGATGTTTGCGGCGTTTTTGGACTCGATCGCGCCGTTTCGGGAAGCGGGGAAGCTGGCGATGGTGCTGTTTCAGTTTCCGCCGTGGGTTGACTGCCGGCGCGAGCATGTCGCGTATTTGCGCTGGGTGAAGGCGCGGATGGGGGAGGTGCCTGCCGCCTTAGAGTTTCGCCATCAGTCGTGGTTTTCGCCGCGCTTTCGCGAAAAAACGCTCCGCTTTATGGAAGAGGAAGGCTGGATTCACGCGATTTGCGACGAGCCGCAGGCGGGGGAGGGGTCGGTGCCGACCGTTTTGCATCCGACCGACCGCGAAAAGACGCTCATCCGCCTGCACGGGCGGAACGTCTACGGCTGGAACAAGGCGACGGCCGGCGACAACTGGCGCGCTGTGCGTTACTTGTACCGGTACAATGAGCGCGAGCTGCGCGAATGGGTGCGCCATCTTGAGGCGCTGCAAGAAAACACGAAACAAATTTACGTGCTGTTTAACAACAACTCCGGCGGCGATGCCGCCGACAACGCCAAACAGTTGATCGAGTTGCTTGGCATTGAGTACAACGGTCTCGCGCCGCGGCAGCTCGGGTTGTTTTGAAGCGGGGGACGGATATGGGGTACATGCTGCTTGTCTTGATCGGGTTTACCGCCGGAACGCTCGGCAGTTTGGCCGGTTTGGGCGGCGGGGTGGTCATCGTGCCGGCGCTTTTGTTTTTCGGGGCGCTCGGCTGGCTTTCGGCGGTGACGCCGCAAGTGGCGGTCGGCACGTCGCTCGTCGTCATTATTTTCAACGGGTTGTCATCCACGCTGTCGTATATGAAAGACAAACTGGTCGATTATCGGAGCGGCTTGCTTTTTTGCATCGGGAGCGTCCCTGGGGCGGTCGCCGGCGCCTTGGTGAACAATACGTTGAGCGCCGCTCATTTTTCGTTATATTTTGGGCTGTTTTTAATCGCCATGTCGGTTTTTTTGTCGCTGAGCCAAAAGAAAGCGAAGCGTTCGGCTGACGAGACGGCGGCGGCGACGGAGAGCGGAGCCGGTTCGCGCCAGGGCAGGGGGGAAGCGGACAGCCGCCTGCAGCCGGCGCCTTGGTGGCGGCGGAACGTGGTGCGGACGTACACGGACCGGAACGGGGAGACGTTTACATACGGCTACCAGCCGCTCGCGGCGGTCGCCATCGCGTTTCTCGTCGGTTTTTTCGGTGGGCTGTTCGGCATCGGCGGCGGGTCGCTCATGGTGCCGGCGATGATCGTGCTGTTTCGCTTTCCGCCTCATGTAGCGGTGGCGACATCGATGTTGATGATTTTTTTGTCCTCGCTCATCGGCTCGCTCACCCATGTCGCGATGGGCAATGTGCACTGGCTGTTTGCGCTGCTGCTGATCCCCGGCGTATGGATCGGCGCGAAAACCGGGGCGTGGATCAATAAACGGATGTCAAGCCGGGCGCTGGTCACCGTGCTTCGAATGGTGCTCGTGTTGCTCGGGGTTCGGCTTGTCGTGGAAAGTTTGTTGTAATCAAGGAGGGGCGTTTTTGAAGCAGACGATTTATATTTACCATACGAACGATGTGCACAGCCATTTTGAACATTGGCCGCAAATCGCCCGCTTTTTGTCGGAACGGAGAGGGGAGCATCGCGCGCGCAACGAGGCGATGCTTTTGTTTGATGTCGGCGATTTTCTCGACCGCGTGCACCCGATTACGGAAGCGACGCGGGGGAAGGCGAACGTGGACTTGTTGAACGATCTCGGCTATGATGCGGTGACGATCGGCAACAACGAAGGGATCACCTTGGATTACAATGAGCTCGATTCGCTCTACGAGCGGGCGCGGTTTCCCGTTGTTGTCGCCAACTTGTTCCGCCGCGACGGCACGCGGCCGCCGTGGGCGCTGCCGTATGCCGTCATCCCGGCGACGGAGACGTTTCGCATCGGGGTCGTCGGCGCCACCGCCCCGTTTGTGAAATTTTACGAGCTGCTCGGCTGGAAGATTGCGCCGCCGTTTGACATGTTGGCGGCGGCGGTGGCCGACGTGAAGCGGCAGGCCGATTGCGTCGTTGTCTTGTCCCATCTCGGGGTGAATGAGGATGAAAAAATGGCGGCGATGATTCCCGATGTCGACATTATTTTAGGGTCGCATACCCATCATGTATTTCCGGAGGGGAAAATGGTGAACGGGACGTTGCTTTGCGCGGCAGGGAAGTACGGGAAATATGTCGGCGTCGTCATGCTCGACATCGAGCAGCACCGATTGGCGCGGGCATCCGCGACCGTCGTCGATGTCGATACTTTACCCCGTTCGGAACAGGTGGAGCGCCATCTCCATTGCCTTGAGCAAGACAGTTTGGCGCGGCTTGCGGCCGAGCAGGTGGCGGTGCTGGAAGACGACTTGCCGCTCAACTGGTTTGCCCCGTCGCCGCTCGGGAATTTGCTTGCGTCCGCGTTGCGCGAATGGTGCGGGGCGGACATCGGGATGGTGAACGCCGGGGTGCTGCTGGAGCCGCTCGAGAAAGGGCCGGTGACGAAAAAAGATTTGCACCGCATTTGCCCGCATCCGCTCAACCCGTGCAAGGTGAAGCTGCGCGGGGCGGAGCTGAAGGAAATTATGCTCGAGGCCCATACCGAACGGATGAAGCATTTGCGTTTTAAAGGGTTTGGCTTCCGCGGCGAAGTGATGGGGGAAATGGTGTACGACGGCGTCGAGATCGAAACGGAGCTCGAAGAAGACGGCGCTTGGCATATCCGCGGCATTCGAATCAACGGCGAGCCGCTCGACCCGGAGCGCACATATGACGTGGCGACGACCGACATGTTTGCCATCGGCCATTTTTACCCGCAAATTCAGCGGGCGGCGGAGAAAACGTATTACATGCCGGAATTTTTGCGCGATCTTCTCGCCTGGAAATTGACCCAGTAGGCAGGCACTTCTTTTTCCACGCTTCATACATTGAAGTATGGAAAGGAGAGTGACTGCGGCGATGGTGGAAGTCAAGCCGATCATCATTGACGGACATCCGTTTACCGCCGTGTCCGTCCGGCTGCCGAAAACGAACTTGCTGGCGGTGGCGGGCGAGAGAGGATACATCATGTGCGGGGCGCTCGACGTGGCGTTATTGAACGAAAAGCTGCGCGACCGCGGCATTGTCGCCGGACGGGCGGTCGGGGTGCGCACGATCGAGCAGCTGCTTGAGGCGCCGCTCGAATCCGTGACAGTCGCCGCCGAGGAGCTCGGCATCAAACGGGGAATGAAAGGAAAAGACGCGCTGTTGAAAATGCGGTGAAAAAATCCCTCCTTGCAAGCATACATATAGCTTGTAAAGGAGGGATTTTATTTTGCTGCGCCCCCGATTCGTGCGGAGAGGGCCGCTTCCGTTCCGCTACGTGTTTTTATTGACGTTCGTTTTTTTTATGTTTTCCACAGCGGCCGGGCTTTGGATCGTGAACAAAGGCATTGAGCCGGTGCTGATGGAAATCGCTGAAACGGAAACGAAGCGGATTGCCAATTTGATCATCAATAACGCCCTTGAGGAGCAGTTTAAAGAAGAAAACCCGAAATTTCAGCAGCTCGTGACCGTCCAGCAAGACAATAACGGACGAATTGTTTCCGTCGATTTTAACGCCGAAGCGATCAACCGCATTTTGGAAGAAATAGATGACCATGTCATGGCAAGTTTAAAGGCGGCGACAGAAGGACGGATTGAGCGGTTGGTGCTGCCTGAGGTCGAATCCGGCCAAGGGGACAGCCGCGGCATCATTTACTACATCCCGCTCGGTCAAGTGACGGACAATGCATTGCTTGCCAATCTCGGCCCGCGCATCCCGGTGCAGTTTCAAATCGTCGGCAACGTCGATTCGGAAGTGATCAAGAAAGTACATGCTTATGACATTAACAACTTTTTTATTGAAATCAATATTCAAGTCGAAGTGGACATCCAAGTCGTCATTCCGTTTGCCTCCAAGCTGACGACGGTCAAAGAAGATATCCCGGTCGTGATGAGCTTCATTCCGGGAGAAGTGCCGCAGTTTTACAACAAAAACGGCGGCCCGCTCGGCCCGTCGGTTCCGCTTCCGAAGCGATAGAAGGGAAAATGGTTTTGCTGGAAACATGGAAATGTTATACAACAAAAACGTATACGCGGCCGCCTTTTACTCGGTTGTTTCCCCCCCTGCGACGGGGAGTGAAACAGCTTTTTTGTTTTCAGAAAGAAAAGAGGTAGACGAGACGCTCCGAATTTTGTAATATTATATTAAATTGAAAATAGTTTTATTATTTACATAGCTGCTAGAGGGGATGTGAGAGCAGAGGACGAAAACGATCATACGGAGAAGGCGGGATTTTTCTCGAACGCCTTCGAACGAAAGCGGCCCGGGCGCTCGCGCATTGCCGTGCCACGCAGGCCGGGCATTAATGACAGAACATTTTGAATAATGGGGGGATATGACGTGAAGAAAAAAAGAGCAGCAAGTGTGTTGTTCTCGCTCATGCTGACGGCGGGCCTTATGGCCGGCTGCGGCGGCAACCAGCAAGGCGGCGGTTCGTCAGGCGGCGGAGGAGGTGGCGGCGGCGATGTCATCAAAGTCGGCGCCAACCTCGAGCTGTCCGGCGCAGTCGCTTCATACGGCCAATCGATCGCCGAAGGGGTCGAGCTGGCCTTCGAAGAAATGAACAAAAACGGCGGCATTGACGGTAAAAAATTGGAACTGGTCAAAGTGGACAATAAGTCGGAAGCGGCTGAAGCGACAAACGGCGCGATCAAGCTGATCAGCCAAGACAAAGTCACCGCTCTCATCGGCTCGGCGACGAGCACGAACACGATCGCCCAGGCACAGATCGTCAATGATAATCAAATTCCGCTCATTACGCCGTCTGGAACGAGCGAAACGGTCACCGTCAAAGACGGCAAAGTAAACGAATTTGTGTTCCGGACGTGCTTCATCGATCCGTTCCAAGGGACGGTGGCGGCGAAATTTGCCTTGAACGACTTGAAAGTGAAAAATGCGGCGGTGTTGATCGACAGCGCGAGCGACTACTCGAAGGGGCTGGCCGCGGCATTTAAAGATGAATTTGCAAAAGGCGGCGGCAAAATCGTTGCCGAAGAAGCGTACGTCGCGAAGGACACCGACTTCCGCGCCACGCTGACGCGCATCAAATCGGCCAACCCGGAATTTTTGTTCTTGCCGGGCTACTATGAAGAAGTCGGTCTGATCGTCAAACAAGCGCGTGAGCTTGGCTTGAACGTGCCGATCATGGGCGCGGACGGCTGGGATTCGCCGAAGCTTGTTGAAATTGCCGGCAAAGAGGCGTTGAACAATACGTACATCACGAACCATTATTCGTCGGGCGACCCGGATCCGAAAATTCAAGAGTTCGTCAAAGCGTTCCAGGCAAAATACAACAAAGCGCCGGATTCGTTCAACGCTCTCGGCTACGATACGGCCTACCTTCTGGCTGATGCCATCAAACGGGCCGGCAGCGCCGATCCGGTGAAAATTAAAGATGCTCTCGCGCAAACGAAAGATTTGCAGCTTGTCACCGGCACCTTCACCATTGATGAAAACCATAACCCGGTCAAATCGGCCGTCATTTTGGAATACAAAGACGGGCAACAACAATTTAAAACAAAAGTCAACCCGTAATGGATTGGCCGGGACGGGGAGGGGGCGCACCGCAGAGGGCGCTCCCCCCGTCCGCCATTTCTTGCGGTCAACGACGAGTTTTTCGTAAGGAGCGTGCAGACATGGAACTCATTCAACAGCTCGTGAACGGCATTTCGTTAGGCAGCATTTATGCGCTCATCGCTCTTGGCTATACGATGGTCTACGGCATCGTCCGGCTCATTAACTTCGCCCATGGCGACGTCTTTATGATCGGTTCATTCGTTGGGTTTTACGCCGTCACGATGCTTGGTGTCGGCTTTTTTCCGGCGCTTTTGCTGGCGATGGCGGCTTGCGCCGTGCTTGGGGTGCTCATTGAGCGGATTGCGTACAAGCCGTTGCGCAACGCGACGCGCATTGCCGTTCTCATTACCGCAATCGGCGTCTCGCTGCTTATTGAATACGTCATGATTTATTTGCGCGGGGCACAGCCGGAGGCGTACCCGGGCGCGCTGTTGCCGGGCGGGAACATAAAGCTGTTTGGCGTCGTCGTTAGCAGCCAGTCGCTGTTCATCCTCGGCACGTCCCTCGCCTTGATGATCCTTCTTCAGTTCATTGTTCACCGGACGAAAATCGGGAAAGCGATGCGCGCCGTCTCCCACGATGCGGAAGCGGCCCGGCTGATGGGGATTAACGTCGACAACACCATCTCCGCCACGTTTGCCGTCGGCTCGGCGCTCGCCGGAGCAGCCGGTGTTATTTTTGGCATTTATTATACAAAAATTGATCCGTTGATGGGCATCCTTCCCGGCTTGAAGGCGTTTGTTGCCGCCGTGTTGGGCGGAATCGGCATCATCCCGGGCGCGATGGTGGGCGGGCTGTTGCTTGGCGTCATCGAATCGCTTGTCAGCGGGCTCGGGTATTCGCTTTGGCGCGACGGGGTGGCGTTTGTCATTTTAATTCTCATCCTCATTTTCCGGCCGGCCGGATTGTTTGGCAAGAACGTACGAGAAAAAGTGTAAAGGATGGTAGGGAACAATGGCAACTTGGAAGCGGACGCGGGGATTTTGGGTTTCCATCATACTGGTTTTTGCCTTTTTCGCCGTTGTACAGTGGCTCATTGCAAGCGGAATGTTAAACATCTTTTATGTGAACACCCTCTTTTTTATGGCGATTAACGTCATTTTGGCCGTCAGCCTTCACTTGATTATTGGGATTACCGGACAGTTTTCCATTGGCCATGCCGGCTTCTTCGCCGTCGGCGCCTACGCCTCGGCGATTATGACGATGAAGCTGCAGCTGCCGTTTGCCGTCGGGATCGCGGCCGCCGGGGTGGCGGCGGCGCTGGCCGGCCTCTTGATTGGCGTGCCGAGCCTGCGCTTAAAAGGCGATTATTTGGCGATCGCCACGCTCGGCTTTGGCGAAATCGTCCGCATCGCCTTATTGAACATCGATTATGTCGGCGGCGCGAGCGGGATGACGGTAACGCATATGACGACATGGCCGTGGGTGTTCGCCTGCTTGTTGGCGACGATTGTCGTCATCGCCAACTTCACGAACTCGACGCACGGACGGGCGTGCATCTCGATTCGCGAAGATGAAATCGCCGCCGATGCGATGGGGATCAACACGACGTACTACAAGGTGGCGGCGTTCGCGATCGGATCGTTTTTCGCTGGCATCGCCGGGGCGCTGTATGCGCACCACTTTTACATCATTCAGCCGTCGAACTTCGGCTTTTTGAAATCGTTCGACATTTTGATTTTTGTCGTCCTCGGCGGGCTTGGCAGCTTATCCGGCGCGGTGGTGGCAGCGGTGTTGCTGACGGTCGTTTCGACGTTCTTGCAAAATTATCCGGAAACGCGGATGATCATTTACAGCCTTGTCTTGATTTTGGTGATGCTGTACCGTCCGAAAGGGCTGATGGGCACGAAAGAATTGACTTCGCTTTTCAAGTGGCGGAAGGCGGCGCAAGGGGGAATGAACCATGACAACAAGAACACCGTTGCTTAAAGTGGAAAGCGTCGGCATCCAATTTGGCGGGCTGAAGGCGCTCTCCGGCGTGAATATGGAACTTTACGAAGGAGAGCTCGTCGGGCTCATCGGCCCGAACGGCGCCGGTAAAACGACGCTGTTTAACTTGTTGACGGGCGTGTATGTGCCGACGGAAGGGCGGATTGTGCTTGACGGGGAAACGGTAAACGGCCTGCCGCCGTATAAAATTACGCGCAAAGGGATCAGCCGGACGTTCCAAAACATCCGCCTGTTTGGCGAGCTGTCGGTGCTTGACAATGTGAAAGTGGCGTACCATGCGCACGCCCGCCATTCGATGCTGAGCTCCATTTTCCGCCTCCCGTCCCATTTCCGCGGGGAAAAGGAGATGGAAGAGAAGGCCATTGAGTTTTTGGACATTTTCCATTTAGGGGACGTGATGCATGAGCAGGCGAAAAACTTGCCGTACGGCCAACAGCGCCGGCTTGAGATCGCCCGGGCGCTCGCGGCGCAGCCGAAGGTGCTCCTTTTGGACGAGCCGGCGGCCGGCATGAACCCGCAAGAAACGAACGAATTGATGAACTTGATCGCGTTTATCCGCGAACGGTTTGCGTTGACGATTTTGTTGATTGAGCACGACATGTCGCTTGTGATGGGCATTTGCGAGCGCATTTACGTGTTGGACCACGGCCAGTTGATCGCCCACGGCACGCCGGAAGAAGTGCGCAGCAACCCGAAAGTGATCGAGGCTTACCTTGGCGAGGAGGTGTCGTGACGTGTTGAAAGTGGATGGAATCGATGTGTTTTACGGCAACATTCATGCTTTAAAAGGCGTATCGCTTGAGGTCAACAGCGGGGAAATCGTCACGTTGATCGGCGCGAACGGCGCCGGCAAAACGACGCTGTTGAAGACGATCTCCGGCTTGTTGAAGCCGAAAAGCGGCGACATCGTCTACGAAGGGGTTTCGATCGCCGGCAAGGCGGCGCAAGCGATCGTCAAGCACGGCATTTCCCACGTGCCGGAAGGACGGCGGGTGTTCGCCAACATGACGGTTGAGGAAAACTTGGAGCTCGGCGCGTTTTTGCGCAAAGACAAGCAAGGGATTCAAGATGATTTCGCGAACGTGTACCAGCTGTTCCCGCGCCTTGAGGAGCGGCGCAAGCAATTGGCCGGCACGCTTTCAGGCGGCGAGCAGCAAATGCTTGCCATCGGCCGCGCGCTCATGGCGCGCCCGAAGCTGCTCTTGCTTGACGAACCGTCGATGGGGCTCGCGCCATTGCTCGTCAAAACGATTTTCCGCATCATCCAAGAAATCAACGAATCGGGAACGACGATTTTGCTTGTCGAACAAAACGCCCATATGGCGCTCTCGATCGCCGACCGCGCCTATGTCATCGAATCCGGGCGCGTCGTCCTGTCGGGGACGGCCGGCGAGCTGCAGGCGAGCGAACAAGTGAGACAGGCGTATTTGGGCGGGCATTAACGAAAAGACGAAAAGAGGCCGACATCGGCCTCTTTTTTGGCATGGGGGCCGCCGCTAGCGTCGTTGCTGCTGCCGCTCGGCCCGTTCCCACGCTTTTAAGTGCGGATACGGGTCAAACGCCCACTCCGTATAGCCGTTGTCTTTGTACATGCCATAATGGAGGTGGGGCGGAAACTTTCCGGCGGTGCCCGGCGGCCCGTAGCCGGAGCTGCCGACGGAGCCGATGATCGTGCCCGGCTCGACGATTTGCCCTTCGCGAAGCTCGGCGGCAAAGCCGTTCAAATGGGCGAAATAATGATACGTGTTGTTGATGTCACGGATGCCGACGCGCCAACCGCCGTATTTGTTCCACCCTTTCAGTTCGACGATGCCATAGCACGTCGAGCGCACCGGCACGCCGTAGCCGGCGAAAATGTCGGTTCCTTCATGGATGCGGCGTCCTCCCCAGCCGCGCGCATCGCCCCACGTATCACGGTAGCTGTAATTCGCCCGCAACGGGAGCGGGAACACGTGTTTGTCCAATTTCAGCGTTTGATACTTTTTGTAAATTTTCGCCTTCCCTAAAATCAAGTCAACGGCTTTCGCCCGTTGGTAATAATTCCAAAGCGCCACTTTAATATGGTGGTGGTCGATGCCGTACGTTTGCAAATACCGGGCTATCGCCATAATCAGATCATCATCGTCATCGGCCCGCGCCTCGCCGTCTCCGTCTCCGTCCACACCGAGCCCGCCAAACTGGGAAATCGTAAACGGGTTCGTATCGTGCGGATTTTTGTTCAGCGGGCCGGCCCATATTTCCGGTTTGATGTAAAGACCGAGAACGCCGGTCGGTTTCGGCAAATCGCGGCGCGCCTGGCGGATGTTCCGTTCATATTGGTCGATGGCCGCAAAGTAATACCACGGAATGAGCGAAACGGCTTCCGCCTTTTTATACAGCTCCATGCGCTGCTTGTATACGGCGTCCTCCGTTTCCGCCGCGTAAGCCGCACCGGCGGCAATGAACAAAATCGCCGCCACCCATATGGCGACAAGCCATCGGTGCACGTGGATCCCCCCTTTCGCCCGTTTCATATGTTTAGTTTGGAGAGAAAAGGGATATTCATAAATGTTAAAAAGCGGAAAAGACGAGCATGGCTTATTTTTTTTGTGTTTTCCCGCGTTTTTCATTATAATGGGAAATGAACAATCATACATAACTGGAGTGAGAACCATGGCGACGAAGGAAGAACATGTTCGCAAGCCAGACTGGTTGAAAATTAAGCTGAATACGAACGAACATTACACCGGATTGAAGAAACTGATGCGGGAAAACCGTTTACATACTGTATGCGAGGAAGCGAAATGCCCGAACATTCATGAATGTTGGGCGCTCAGACGGACGGCGACGTTTATGATTTTAGGCAGCGTCTGCACGCGCGCCTGCCGCTTTTGCGCCGTCAAAACGGGGCTGCCGACCGAGCTTGACTGGCAAGAACCGGAACGCGTCGCCGAGTCGGTGCGCATCATGAACTTAAAGCATGTCGTCGTCACCGCGGTCGCCCGCGACGATCTCAAAGACGGCGGAGCGGCGGTGTTTGCGGAAACGGTGCGCGCCATTCGCCGGAAAAATCCGTTTACGACGATTGAAGTGCTGCCGTCGGATATGGGCGGCGTGTATGAAAACTTAAAAACGCTGATGGACGCCCGTCCCGATATTTTAAACCATAACATCGAAACGGTGCGCCGCCTGACGCCGCGGGTACGCACCCGCGCGACCTACGAACGTTCGCTTGAGTTTTTGCGGCGCGCGAAAGAACTGCAGCCGGACATTCCGACGAAATCAAGCATCATGGTCGGCCTTGGGGAAACGAAAGAGGAAATTATCGAGGCGATGGACGATTTGCGCGCCAATCAAGTCGACATTTTGACGATCGGCCAATATTTGCAGCCGACGAAAAAACATTTGAAAGTCGTCAAATACTATCATCCCGACGAATTCCAAGAGCTGAAAGAAATCGCGCTAAGCAAAGGGTTCAGCCATTGCGAAGCCGGCCCGCTCGTCCGCTCGTCGTACCATGCCGATGAGCAGGTGAACGAAGCGGCGAAAGCGCGGCAGCTGAAAGCATAACAGCGGCCAGGCCAAGGAAAAAACGGTCGTGCCTCTTTGGGAAGAAGGCAGACCGTTTTCTTTGCCCTAACGTCCCTCCGGTGCCGGCCGCGGCGTGCCGTCGCGGAAGTCGCGGTCGAGGTTGTCATTTGTCTCATTGATCATCTCGCCGTTTTCATTTTCCCCGTCGTTTAGTTTTTTCCCTTGTGGGTATTTCAACATTTGCTGGATGGTCGCATCGATGATTCGGTCGATATCGCGGCTGTTGGAGTCAAGGCGGCCGAAACGCTCAATATCCCTCATCAGCTGCGGATTGTCGGCGATATACACATGATAGTAACGGGGAACGACGGACAGTGCTGTCTTTTTCACTTGGTCGGCGGTTTGCTGCCGGTTTTTGGTGTCGGCGTCATAGACGACAAGCACCTCTTCATCGGTGACGAGCGTGGCGACGTCGTTGACGCCTGGCAGCTGCGTGCACAATTTGCTGATTAAATCGGCCGCTTGTTCGCGGTTGAATGACGGCATGTCGTTATAGCCGTTGGCATCGCCGAGAGTCGGGCTTTTTTGGTGGCGGACGTAGCCGAAGTTGTTCATCGGCGTGTCATCGCCGTTTGGCACCCCGTTTTCGTTATAGAGCTCGTTGCGGTCGGTCACATTGATCGTATTGCCGCTCCGCTTGTAGACGTCGGTGTTTTCGTCCTGTGCCGTCTGCGCGCAGCCGGCCAGGGCGACGGCCGTTCCGAACGCAACGGCCAACCATGGTCGTCTCATCGTCAGCACCCCCTTCGCTTTTAGGGTGGCACAAATCGCCCGTTTGATAACAGTAATTGATTGGGTGCAGTGCATCAGGTATGATGGAAATGGAAAGGCGAGGTGAGAGCGGTGATTTGCATTAACAATCATTGTTACGAACTCGTTGAAAACGTCAAAAACGCCTTTAACGAGGAAGTATTTCGCGCCCGGTACGCCGATATTTTAGGGAAGTACGACTACATTGTCGGCGATTGGGGATACAATCAGCTTCGCCTGCGCGGGTTTTTCGATGACCATAACCAAAAGGCGACATACGACACGAAAATCAGTACGCTGTCCGAGTATTTGTACGAATACTGCAATTTCGGCTGCGCCTATTTTGTATTGCGCAAAGTGAAGCGGTAAAGGCGGCAGCCGCCCGCTGCCGGGCGGCTGCACATCATTCGCTTTCATTGTACGGAAACTGTTCGCTTGCGCGCGGATCGTCGTGCGGCGGGTGGGAGGCCGGGTCGCGCCTTGGGATGTTTTGGTGGAATGACTTGAATTCATAGTTAAAGGCGCTGTAATGCCGCTGCCCTTCTTCCCACGGCGTGCTTTTGTTTTCGACCGGGGCGTCGTCGCGGCGCGGCGAGCCGTACGGCCCTTCCGGGAATTCTTCGGCGGTTAAAAAGTTGCGCTGTTTTTCGACGACGGAAAAGTCGGCATATTGTTCCCGTTCCGCCATTCGTCTCACCTTCCTTGCTGCCGGGGTGTTTCATAAGATGCCCAAAACCGCGGAAGGTTATGAAAGACATTCGTCCAAAAAGGCGCGCAAATCGTCGGCGTCTTGTCCGTCGAGCGCATAGGCGTGTTCGATATAGCCCGGTTCCTCCAAATCGTCGCGGCCGAGAATGGCAAAGCGGTTGCTTTGCAAATCGAGCACCAAATATTTTCCGTAAAAGCGGTCGGTTTCAATTAACGCCAAATCGAACCGCTGCCGTCCGCCGACAAAGCTGACAAACCGGACCGCCGCTTCGACCGTGTCATCGTATAAGTAAAACCGTTCACCCATATGCATTCCTCCTCTGTTTTTCGTCTATGTCCATCATAGCAGACGAACGGCCAAAAAGGGAGGAAATATGGGGGAGAAAAAAGGAGGAGACGCCATGTATTTTGTCGACCGAAACAAAATGGAAGAGCGGCTTCGCTGCATGGAGCAACTGATGGTGCACTGCAAAGCGCAGCACCGCTGGGACGGCGCGCTCGAGCGGCTGGCGCTTGAGCGGATCGCCCACGTCCTCATCGAGGCGGTGCTCGATGTCGGCAACGCGATGATTGACGGCTTTATTATGCGCGACCCGGGAAGTTATAACGACATTATTGACATTTTGGTTGACGAGCGGGTGATTGCGGCCGAGGACGGCGAGCGGCTGAAAGCGTTCATCGCCCACCGGAAAGCGCTTGTCCACGACTATACGAATATTGATCATGCGAGCCTGCTCGCCGATTTGAATGCGCATTGGCCGGCGCTTGAGGCGTATCCGAAGGCGGTGCGCCATTACTTGGAAAGCGAGCTCGGCCCGGTGTCGGCGTTTGGCAATGAATCGATGGCCGGAAAGGAGAAGGACAACCGTTGAAACGATACAAAGGCTATTTGCTCGACTTGGACGGGACGATGTACCGCGGCACGGAATGCATCGCCGAGGCGCGCGAGTTTGTCAATGAGCTGTACCGCCGCGGACTCCCGTATTTATTTGTGACCAACAACTCGTCGCGCACGCCGGCGCAAGTGGCGGAAAAATTGCGCTCGTTCGGCGTGCCGGCCGATGAGAAGCACGTCTTTACGACGAGCCAGGCGACGGCCAACTACATTTTTGAACAAAAGCCCGACGCGTCTGTTTATGTCATCGGTGAGGAAGGGATCCGCACCGCATTGGCGGAAAAAGGATTCCGCTTCGCCGGAGAGGATGCAGACGTGGTGGTCATCGGCATCGACCGGCAGCTGACGTACGAGAAGCTCGCCGTCGCGTGCCTTGCCGTCCGCAACGGGGCGATGTTCATTTCGACAAACGGCGACATCGCCTTGCCGACCGAGCGCGGGCTGCTGCCGGGCAACGGCGCCATCACGTCGGTTGTCGCCGTCTCGACGCAAGTGAAGCCGACATTTATCGGCAAGCCGGAAAACATCATTATGGAACAGGCGCTCAAAGTGCTCGGCATCCCGAAAGAGGACGTACTCATGGTCGGCGATTATTACGAAACGGACATTTTAGCCGGCATGAACGCGGGCATCGATACGCTGCTCGTCCATACGGGCGTCACGACAAAAGAGATGCTCGCCCGCTACGAACGGCAGCCGACCTATACGGCCGATTCGCTCCGCGAATGGATGGAGCGCCTGTAACGAAACGCCGCCCCCTTTTTCACAGGGCGGCGTTTTGTATGGGATGACTGGCGTTTGTTAGACGGGCGTTGCGGATGGCGGAACGGGCCGCGTCTGGCATGGGCGTCTGCCGCTTCGCGCTTTCTCGCGATAGCCGCTCGGCCGCCGCTCACTCGGCGTTGGCGGCCCGGTGTGCGAGGCGGCTGGACGCCGCCGCGGCGATGGCGCCGACGATGTCGTCCAAAAACGTGTTGCACTTGCCGTTCGATTTGTCATTTAAATATTGCAAAATGCCTGGTTTTTGCTTGTCGATATAACCGTAGTTCGTAAACCCGATCGATCCGTATACGTTGACGATCGAAAGGGCCAAAATTTCATCGACCCCGTACAGTCCTTCATCGCGGCGGATGATCGATTGCAGCGGCTCGTCAAGCCGGCCGTCCTCGGCGAGCCTGTCGAGCTGAATGCCGGTCAAAATGGCGTTTTGCACTTCGCGTTTCGAGATGACGCGGTTGACGTTTTCGGTGCATTCGTCCATCGTTAAATCCGGGTGGTATTTTGATTGCAAATAATACACAAGCTCTGCAATTTTTTCCACCGTCACCCCCCGCTCCTCGAGCCAACGGCGGGCCGTCTGTTCCAAATTATTCATAATGAATTCGCTCATAACAGTCACCTGTTTCTTTGAAAAAGTCGTTTTTTATATATATGTATCATGTCATAAAACAGTCCGTCATATAAAGAAAAATGCTCATCGGCTTTTTTGGCGCCCGCTGTCATATATAAACAATAGCCGCTCTTGTCGCGGCGCGGGCTCGGGAATCGGCGCACAAACGTCCGTTCCCGCCCGGGCGGCATCGGGGCGGCGCCAACATGGCGGGCTGAAGAAGGCAGGCCAAAAAGACGAAGGAGGCGCGGCCATGGAAACGTGGGTGTATGACCAATATAACATGCGCATCGGGCGAATGGAACAGCGGGGGGCATCGACGGTCGTTTGGTGTGAGCAGGAGCGGTTTCTCATCGTGCCGGCGGACGGGCGGAGCGAGGCGGAGTTGGAAGAGCGCCAACAAATGAGCCGCTATTTGCGGGCAAAAGGGGTGGACGGCGTCGGGGAGCTGGTCAAAACGAAACATGGGACGTATATCGCTATGGATCGCGGCCAGCCGTTCGTTTTCATCCGCGCGCCGCTTCCGGCCGCCCGCCTTCGTTCGCTTGGCCGCGAGTTGGCGCTCATGCATGAATACGGGCGCTCTTGCCCGCTGCCGATCACATCTTGCCGGCGCATCGGGCAATGGCGCGAACTATGGGCGAAGCGAATCGACCAAATGGAGGCGTTTTGGGCGAACATGCTGGCAGCGGGGCCGGCGTCGCCGTTTGACCGCCTGTTTCTTGAATCGTTTCCGTATTATTTAGGATTGGCGGAAAACGCGGTGCAATATGTGGCCGACACAGAGCTTGATGACGAACCGCTCCGTGTCGATTATGCGGCGTTTTGCCATGAGCGGCTGCCGCAAGCCGGCTGGGTTGAAGGAACGGAGGCGAAGCTGCCGCTCGATTGGGTGTACGACCATGGCGCCCGCGATTTGGCCGAGTGGGTGCGTCATTTGTATCAGCGGCACGGGAAACGGTGCCAACGGGCGGTGCGCCAGTTTCTCCAAGATTACGGGCATTTGGCGCCGCTGTCGCCGTTTGCCTGGCGGCTAGTTTATGCGCGCCTGCTGTTTCCGCTTCCGTATTTTGAATGCGTCGAGGCGTATTATACGGCGGCGGACCGCAAAGAACAGGCGAAACAGGAGCGCGCGCTGCGGCAGCTGCTTGACGCGTCGCGCGAGTATGAACAGTTTTTGGCGTCATTTGCCGAGATCGCCGGCATCGCCAACCGTATCCGGCTGCCGGCCGTTGAATGGCTGCCGCCGGCGCGATGAACGGGGAGGTGACTTCCCGTTTTTTCAGCCGAAGCGGGCGGGGGGTGGTTTTCTTTCACCGGAAAGGAAACACCCCGTTTTTTTAGCCAAAGTGGGCGCTCGTTTCCATTCGAGGGAAAGGGGAACAGTTCATTTTGTCAGCCGAAACAGGTGCTCGTGTCCTTGCGAGGGCAAAGGGTTTTCGTTTTTTCAGCCGAAGCGGGTGGGCGCTCGTTTTCTTTCGGTGACAGGAGCTTTTTTTCGTTCGTAACGGACGAGCCTAGTTTCCCGGTCGATGGTATGGACAACTTTCCGTTTTTTTTCAGCCGGAGTTGTGATAAGATTTAGAAAAAATGGGATGGAGGGCTGTTTCATGACGAAACCGTACGTCTTTGTGACGCGAAAGCTGCCGGACGATGTGCTCGCCCCGCTCGCCGCCGTCGCCGAGGTCGGCGTGTGGCCGCATGACGACGTGGCCGTGCCGCGCGAGGTGCTGGTGGAAGAGGCGAAAAAGGCGGCGGCTCTTTTGCCGATGGTGTCCGACCCGATCGATGAAGACGTGCTGGCGGCCGGTTCAGGGCTTAAAGTCGTCGCCAACATGGGCGTCGGCTATGACAACATTGACGTGCCGGCGGCGACGAAGCGCGGCGTTCTTGTGTGCAACACGCCGGACGTGCTGACCGATACGACCGCCGATCTGACGTTTGCGCTTTTATTGGCGACAGCCCGCCGCCTTGTCGAAGCGGCCGAATTTTTGAAAGAAGGAAAATGGAAAAGCTGGAGCCCGTTTTTGCTGGCGGGCGCCGATGTCCATCATAAAACGGTCGGCATCGTCGGCATGGGCAACATCGGTCAAGCGGTGGCGAAGCGGGCGAAAGGGTTTGATATGAACGTGCTGTATCACAACCGCTCGCGCCGTCCGGAGGCGGAAGAGAAGCTGGGCGCCGTCTACCGCCCGTTCGCCGATTTGCTTGCGGAGAGCGATTTTGTCGTCTGCTTGACGCCGCTGACCCGCGAGACGCGCCATTTGTTCAACCGTGAGGCGTTTCGGCACATGAAAACGTCGGCGATTTTCATTAATGCGGCGCGCGGCGCGGTCGTTGACGAACAGGCGCTGTATGAGGCGCTCACCCAAGGGGAGATTGCCGCCGCCGGGCTTGACGTGTTTGAACAAGAGCCGGTCGCCGCCGATCATCCGCTCGTGTCGCTGCCGAACGTCGTTGCCTTGCCGCATATCGGCAGCGCTACATACGAAACGCGGCGGGCGATGATGACGTTGGCGCGCGACAACATTATCGCCGTCTTGGAAGGCCGGCCGCCGTTGACGCCGGTCAACCGGCCGTCGTAAAAATTTTCATTGCCAAACGGCCGATCGTCTTTTATAATGTCTACTATAAAAATACAAATGTCTACGGTGAGTAAACAGAAGGGGCGGGAAGGATGGAAAAACCAATTTTCGTTGGACTGCTAGGATTAGGAACGGTCGGAAGCGGTGTCGTCAAAATTATTGAAAACCACCAAGAAAAACTGATGCACCAAGTCGGCTGCCCGGTGAAGGTGAAAAAAATTCTCGTCCGCGACGTACATAAGCCGCGCGACGTCGCCGTCGACCCCGCGTTGTTGACGACAAGCGCCGCCGACGTGCTCGACGATCCGGACATCGATGTCATCATCGAAGTGATGGGCGGCGTCGAAGAGACGAAAGCGTGGCTGCTGCGCGCGCTCCGCCAAGGGAAGCACGTTGTGACGGCGAACAAAGACTTAATGGCCGTCTACGGATCTGAATTGCTGCGGGTGGCGGCGGAGCACCGCTGCGATTTGTTTTATGAAGCGAGCGTCGCCGGCGGCATTCCGATTTTGCGCAGCTTGGTGGACGGGCTGGCGTCCGACCGGATCACCAAGCTCATGGGCATCGTAAACGGGACGACGAACTACATTTTGACGAACATGTCGCAAAACGGCGCTTCGTATGAAGACGTGCTGGCGGAAGCGCAGGCGCTCGGGTTCGCCGAAGCCGATCCGACGTCAGACGTGGAAGGACTCGATGCGGCGCGGAAAATGGCGATTTTGGCCCGCCTCGGCTTTTCGATGGACATCGATTTGGACGATGTGCAAGTGAAAGGAATTACGGAAGTGACGGAGGAAGATTTGAACTACGGGAAGCGGCTCGGCTATACGATGAAATTGATCGGCATCGCCCAACGCGACGGACAGAAGGTCGAAGTGAGCGTTCAGCCGACGTTTTTGCCGGATTCGCACCCGCTTGCGTCGGTGCATAACGAATACAACGCCGTCTATGTGTACGGCGAAGCGGTCGGGGAGACGATGTTTTACGGGCCGGGGGCGGGCAGCCTGCCGACGGCGACGGCCGTTGTGTCCGACCTGGTCGCGGTGATGAAAAACATGCGCCTTGGCGTCAACGGCCACTACGCGGTCGTCCCGCAATATGAAAAACAGTTGAAAGCGCCGGCGGAAATTTTTTCGAAATACTTTTTGCGCATTCATGTGAAAGACCAAGTCGGTGCGTTTGCCAAGATTACAACACTGTTCTCGGAGCGCGGGGTAAGCTTTGAGAAAATTTTGCAGCTGCCGCTGAAAGAAAACGGCTTGGCGGAAATCGTGATCGTGACGCACGATGCGTCGCAGCAAGACTATGAAGACATTTTGCAGCAGCTGGGCGATTTGGAAATCGTCGAGCGCGTCCAAAGTTCGTATCGGGTGGAAGGGGAGAAACGGTAATGGCATGGAACGGGCTGCTTGACGCCTACGGCGAGTTTTTGCCGCTCACGGCGGCGACGCCGAGGCTGTCGCTTTGCGAAGGGAATACGCCGCTCATCCCGCTGCCGCGCCTGTCGGAAGAGCTCGGGATCACCTTGTATGTCAAAGTCGAGGGGGCGAACCCGACCGGTTCGTTTAAAGACCGCGGCATGGTGATGGCGGTGGCGAAAGCGAAAGAGGAAGGAAGCCATACGATCATTTGCGCCTCAACCGGCAATACGTCGGCGTCGGCGGCCGCCTATGCGGCGCGTGCCGGCATGCGCTGCCTCGTCGTCATTCCAAACGGGAAAATCGCGCTTGGCAAACTGGCGCAAGCGGCGATGTACGGGGCGGACATTTTCGCCATTGACGGCAACTTTGACGAAGCGCTGAAAATGGTGCGCCGCCTGAGCGAAACGGCGCCGATTACGCTTGTGAATTCGGTCAACCCGTACCGGATCGAAGGGCAGAAAACGGCGGCGTTTGAAGTGTGCGACCAGCTCGGCCGCGCGCCGGACGTGCTCGCCATTCCGGTCGGCAACGCCGGCAACATCACCGCCTATTGGAAAGGGTTTAAAGAGTACCACGCGGCCAAAGGGACAGGATTGCCGCAAATGCGCGGCTTTGAAGCGGAAGGAGCGGCGGCGATCGTCCGCAACCGGGTGATCGAACAGCCGGAAACGGTGGCGACGGCGATCCGCATCGGCAATCCGGCCAGCTGGGAAAAAGCGGTCGAGGCCGCCAACGAATCGCGCGGGAAAATTGATGAGGTGAGCGATGCCGACATTTTGGCCGCCTACAAGCGGCTCGCCCGGACGGAAGGCGTTTTTGCTGAACCGGCGTCATGCGCGGCCATCGCCGGCGTCATCAAACAGCGCGAACGAAACGAAATCGAACGCGGCAGCCTCGTCGTGGCGGTCTTGACCGGCAACGGCTTAAAAGACCCGGCCGTCGCGCTGGAGACGGCGGCGATTGAGCCGGTCGTGCTGCCAAATGATGAACAAGTCGTCTTGGAACATTTGCAAGGGGTTGTCCGCACATGAAGGAAGACGAGATGTTGAAAATCGTCGTGCCGGGAAGCACGGCGAATTTAGGGCCCGGCTTTGATTCGGTCGGGCTCGCCGTCAACCGTTACTTGACGCTTGACGTCCGGTTGGCGGACGAGTGGTCGTTTGCGCCCAAAACAGCGGAGGTGCGCGGCATTCCGCGCGGGACGGACAATTTGGTGTACCAAGTGGCGGACGAGGTGGCGGATGCGCACGGCCGGCAGCTGCCGGGCTGTGCGGTCGACGTGTACAGCGACATTCCGTTTACGCGCGGGTTGGGGAGCAGCGCGGCGGCGGTCGTCGCCGGCATTGAGCTCGCCGATGCGCTGCTTGGGCTAGGCTTGTCGCGCGAACAGAAGATGGAATGGGCGACCCGCTATGAAGGCCATCCCGACAATGTCGGCGCCTCGCTGTACGGGGGGCTGGTCATCGGCTGCTACCGCGAAGCGGGGGTGGATGTCGTCCATGTGCCGGAACTGAGTGTGGAGCTCGTCGCCATTATCCCCAGTTACGAGCTGGAAACGAAAAAAGCGCGCGGACGGCTGCCGGAACAATGGCCGCGGCAGCGGGCGGTCGAGGCGAGCGCCGTCAGCAACGTCCTTGTCGCCGCCTTGCTCACGAAAAACTGGAAGCTCGCCGGCCGGATGATGGCGGCCGATTTGTTCCACCAACCGTATCGGAAACCGCTCGTTCCAGAACTCGAGCGGGCCGAGGCGC
Source organism: Geobacillus sp. BK01 (assembly GCF_052220245.1). Classification (NCBI taxonomy): domain Bacteria; kingdom Bacillati; phylum Bacillota; class Bacilli; order Caryophanales; family Anoxybacillaceae; genus Geobacillus; species Geobacillus sp. BK01. Next base: position 44,624 of record NZ_JBQPTH010000008.1, on the reverse strand, counting down.
TCGCTGCGGAATACGGGGCGATCGGCGCGGTGCTGAGCGGAGCGGGGCCGACGGTGCTCGTCGTTGCCGAGCCGGGGGCAGGCGGGCGTCTCGAACGGCAGCTGCGCCCGCATTTCCCGGCGTGTGAAGTCGCAAGGCTCGCGGTCGAGCCGCACGGCAGCCGCGTCTACAAGCTGGCGCTCGAGGCATAAAAAAATCCGAACAGCCCATCGCTGTTCGGATTTTTATGGGATTAAAACACTTGTTCGACTTCCACGACGCCCGGCACTTCTTCGAACAAGGCGCGCTCGATTCCCGCTTTTAACGTGATCGTCGAGCTCGGGCAGCTGCCGCACGCGCCGAGAAGGCGGAGTTTGACGACGCCTTCTTCAACATCGACAAGTTCGCAGTCGCCGCCGTCGCGAAGCAGGAACGGGCGGAGTTTATCTAAAACTTCTTGCACTTGTTCTTTGATTTCTTGATCCGTCATTTCCATCGACTCCTTTCCTTACTTTTTATTATAATCATGGTGACAGAAAAAATCTAATGATAAATTTTGTTTTTGAAAAGGGTGACAATGATGACGTTGAAGCCGATTGAAATTTGTGTGTATGGAGCGGATGTCATTTGCTCGTCATGCGTGCAGCTGCCGTCGTCGAAAGAGACGTACGAATGGCTTGAGGCCGCGCTGCGCCGCAAATATCCCGATCAGCCGTTTCGGATCACGTACGTCGACATTTTCGCGCCGCCGGCTGACGATGAGGCAAAGCGGAAACTGGCGCAGACGATCGTCGAGGAAGATTGGGTGTACCCGGTCGTGGTCGTGGAAGAGGAAGTCGTGGCTGAAGGCAATCCGCGGCTGAAGGCCATTTATGCGGAAATGGAGAAACACGGCTACCGTTCGTCGTAGCAGCGAGGACGCAGGGCGGAAAAACGAACGGGCGGCGGGGGATTCCCGCCGCCTTCCCGGTTTGCCGGCTGTCCGGATGGCTTAATAGCCGTTATGGTATTTATACATCCAAAGAACACCGGACTTTAAAAGGCGCGGCACCCGGCCGGTGAGCGGGCGGTCGGCGACGAGACCAAAGCCGTGTTTTTTGCCGAGCGAGCCGAGAATGCCTTTGAGCTTGATCGGCGGGAATTCGCTCGGCGGCTCTTCGCCGTTCCAACGCTTTTGCAGCACTTGAACGATTTGCTCCGCCTGCCCCTCGGCGAGCTGGGCGCTCGGCGAATGCGGCAAGCTCGCACAGTCGCCGACAACGTATGCGTTTTCATAGCCGGGGATGTGGTGTCGCTTTGTCAAGACGACGCGGCCTTGTTTATCTTTTTCTACGTTCAGCTCGCGGACGACGCGGTTCGGTTGAATGCCGGCCGTCCAGACGATGACATCGCATGTGATCGGCTCGTCATGGTTGTACAAGACGCCCGGCTCAACTTTCGTGACGTTCGAATGGCGGACGATTTCAACGCCATGTTCGACAAACCATCCTTCGACATAATCGCTCAGCCGTTTCGGAAACATCGGCAAAATGCGCTCGCCGCGGTCAAACAGCTTAATGTGCAAATCCGGGCGGCTTTCCGCCAATTCGCTTGCCAGCTCGACGCCGCTCAACCCTGCGCCGACGATGCCGACCGTCGCGTTGGGCGGCAAGTTGTTCAGCGCCTCATACGCGGCGCGCGCTTTGTCGATCGACTGAATGCTGTACGTGTAGGCATCAGCGCCCGGCACCCCGTGGTATTTGTCTTCGCAGCCAAGTCCGATGACAAGATCGTCATAACGGACACTGCCTCCGTCTTTCAGATGGACGAGCCGCTTGTCCAAATCGATCGAGACGACTTCGCCGAACTGGTATGTGAACTGCGGATGATCCGGAAACGGGACGCGAATATGGTGATCGCTGATCGTCCCTGCCGCTAACGCGTAATATTCCGTTTTTAAACAATGGTATGGAACGCGATCAATGAGGATAATATGAATGTCGTTGGGCAATGCGTCCGGGAGGAGGCGCTGCAAAATGCGCATGTTGCCGTATCCTCCGCCAAGCAGTACAAGTTGTCTCATCGCAAAAAATCCCCTTTTGTCCAGTTTCTTAAGCCGCCAATGCCATAAAAAAGTATAGCGAAATTGTGACAAAAGAACAACAATTTTTCTGCCCGGCTTTCACGTGAGCATGTTCGTTGACGCCGCGCCGCAAAACGGCTACGATGGGAAGCAGGAAGGTGAACAGGCGATGATGTTGCCGATCATTGAATTTTGCATCAGCAACTTGGCGAGCGGATCGCACAAGGCGATGGAAATGCTCGAAAAAGATCCGAATTTGGATATCATCGAATACAGCTGTTTAAGTTATTGCACGCGCTGTGCGGAAACGTTGTTTGCGCTCGTCAACGGCGAATTTGTCAGCGGCGAGACGCCGGAGCAGCTCGTGGAAAATATTTATAAACATCTGGAAGAAAATCCGATGTTTTGACCGAAAAAAGGAGGATGCCTGCAAGCGGCATCCTCTTCAATGTATATGAAAAAACGGGGGATATTCCCATTGTGTCCAAGGACCGGTATCGTTATACATAAGAAAGCTGAAAATTTTTCAGGAGGGATCTCGCGTGTGCTCATTTTCGTTCACCAAAATGCATGGGTTGGGAAATAGTTACATATATGTCGATATGTTTCGTGAAACGCTTCCGGAAGACGAGCTGCCGGCGATCGCCCGCCGCGTTTCGGATGTCAACACCGGCATCGGTTCGGACGGGTTGATTCTCATTTGCCCGTCGGATGAGGCGCCGGTGAAAATGCGCATTTTTAACAGCGACGGCTCGGAAGGGAAAAACTGCGGGAACGGCTTGCGCTGCGTCGCGAAATATGCGTATGAGCACGGCCTCGTCGGCGACCGCTCGTTTTTGATTGAAACGCTCTCCGGGCTTGTCGAGGCGGAAGTGACGGTCGAACATGGCAAGGTGACGAGCGTGACCGTCGATATGGGCGAGCCGCGCCTCGCGCGAAGCGCCATTCCGATGACCGGACCGGAAGCGGCGCAAGTGGTCGCCGAGCCGTTTGCCGTAAACGGGCGGGACTATGCGATTACCGCCGTTTCAATGGGCAACCCGCACGTCATTTTTTATGTTGAGGATATTGAAACAGCGCCGGTGACAACGCTCGGCCCGCTCGTCGAAAAAGACCCGCGCTTTCCGGAAGGGGTGAACGTCGAATTTGTCGAAGTCGTCAATGAGCGCGAGCTGCATTTCCGCGTCTGGGAGCGCGGCTCGGGCGTGACGCAGGCGTGCGGAACCGGGGCGTGCGCGGCCGTCGTCGCTTCGGTGTTGAACGGCAAAACGGCGCGCGGGGCGGAAACGGTCGTCCATTTGGCCGGCGGGGATTTACAAATCGTCTGGGGGCACGACGGACGCGTGCGGATGACCGGACCGGCGGAGACGGTGTGCACCGGCGTGTACTATTATCAAAACAGGCAGAACGGTTGAGCATTCGGAAGATAAAACAGTATACTATAAGTAAGGTGGAAATGAAACAAAACGAACGAGCTTCCGGGAAACCGGAAAGAAAGGAGAGAGTGCCATGACTGAAACGATCGTGACGTTGACGGAAGCGGCGGCGTTTCAAATTAAAGACATGATGAAGGAGCAGGAAGAAGAACACGCCTACTTGCGCGTCGGCGTTCATGGCGGCGGCTGCAGCGGGCTGTCGTACGGCATGGGCTTTGAGCATGAGCGGGGCGAGGATGACATTGAATTGGAACAGCACGGGATTAAAATATTGATCGACCGCGACAGCGCCCCGATTTTGCAGGGCACGGTCATCGATTACAAACAGTCGCTTCTTGGCGGCGGGTTTACGATCAACAACCCGAACGCCATCGCGACATGCGGCTGCGGTTCGTCGTTCCGCACGGCGACGAACGCCGGCACGCCGGAGCAATGTTAGCGGAATGGCATGAAAATGCGCTGTTCAACGCATCCATCGTTTCCGGCACGCCGGGGCCATGCCGGGCGAACGGATGGCCATTTCGGGCGGCGGACGAACGGCTGAAGACGCCCGCCGCCGATGGCTGTTTCTACACAGCCGACAAGGGGAGGGAAGATCGCCCATGAAAGGACAGTTGAATTTGTTGCTGGCGCTCGCGTTGGCGCTCGTCGTCGCGCTGCTGGCGGTGGCGAACGTCGAGCAGGTGACGGTCCGTTACTTCATCGGCGAGACCCGCCTGCCGCTTATTATCGTCATTTTCGGGTCGGCTATTGTTGGCGGCCTTGTCGTCGGCATGCTCGGCTGGGTGCGCTTGTTCAGCTTGCAGCGGCAGTTGAAGGCGGCGGAAAAGAAAAAGGAGGAGCTGGCGGCGCTTTTGGAGCAAACAGAGCGGCCGGAGACGGCGGCTGCGAAAGAATAGCGCGATCAAAAACGCGCCCTGCCGCGAGCCGGGCGGCGGTTTCCGCCTGGGCTTGGCAGGGCGCATTTTTGGCGTCTGCCGTTTCGTCCCGTCGTCGTCCGCGCGGGCTGTTGTTTTGGCAGACGCTGTTTTTGCGTTCGCGATATAGGCGGCTCCGTTTCGGCGGCCGCCGCTTTGTTGCCGCTTAAAAGAGCGACGACGAGTGCGCCGGCTGCATCCGCGCCGTCGGGTCGATGTACGTTTTTGCGCTGCTGATGGCGATCGGCGCTTCGCCGAAGCCGCAGGCGATCAGCTTGATTTTGCCGTCGTACGTGCAAATGTCGCCGGCCGCATATACGCCGGGGATGTTCGTTTCCATGCGCGAATTGACTTTGATCGAATTTTTTTCGATCTCAAGCCCCCAGTTTTTGATCGGGCCGAGCGACGAAATAAAGCCGTAGTTGACCACGACGGCATCGACATCGACCGTTTCTTTCGCGCCTTCTTTCACATGCTCAAGAACAACTTGGCGGATGCCTTGTTCATCGCCGATGAGCTCGACCGGCACAAACGGCGTTTTCACGTGCACGCTTGATTTCATCAGCTGTTCGACGCTATGTTCATGGGCGCGGAATTTGTCGCGGCGGTGAACAATCATGACGCTTGCGGCGATCGGTTCGAGCATGAGCGACCAGTCGACGGCCGAGTCGCCGCCGCCGCAGACGAGCACGCGCTTGCCGGCAAACTGTTCTAAGTCGCTAATAAAGTAATGCAAGTTTTTCCCTTCGTATTGGGAAGCGCTCTCAAGTTCGAGCCGACGCGGCTGGAAGGCGCCGTTTCCGGCGGTGATGATCACCGTCTTCGAATAATGCACTTCTTGATCGGTCACCAATTTGAGCGTCCCGTCGTCTTGTTTTTCCAACATTTCAACCGACTGATTTAAGCAGACGGTGGGTGAAAACATGCTCAGCTGTTCTTTCAGCTGATTCACGAGTTCTTGGGCGCGCACTTTCGGGAATCCAGCGATGTCGTATATGTATTTTTCCGGATATAAAGCGGCCAGCTGTCCGCCTAGCTGCGGAAGGCTTTCGATGATTTTCACCTTCATTTGCCGCAAGCCGCCATAAAACGCAACAAACATCCCGGTCGGCCCGCCGCCGATCACCGTTACATCATACACGTTTTGATCTTCTCTCACCGATATTCCTCCCCGCATATAAATAAATCATGACACTACAAGTTTATCTTACCATAAATGTGCGCCGTTATAACGGCGAATTTTTGCCGAGCCGGCGGAAAAAAGGGCTTGAAAAGAGGCCAAAAAAGAACTAATATGGTTGTGGAGAGATTGTTAATTTTTTGTGACAGTCTGTCAACATTTTTTTGGAGGTTAACGTGAATAGTTTCACAAACTTCGCTCAATAAAAACGGGGGCAGCAGCAAAAGCTATAAGAAACGTGTGGGAAAAAATTAAAAAGGGTGGAAGTGATTCAGGTGAGAAAACCAAACATCGTCATTTTAGGGGCTGGTTATGGCGGGCTCATGACGACCGTCCGCCTGCAAAAACTCGTCGGGGTGAACGAGGCGAACATTACGTTAGTGAATAAGCATGACTATCATTATGAGACAACTTGGCTTCATGAAGCGTCGGCCGGCACGTTGCACCATGACCGTGTCCGCTATCCGATCCGCGATGTCATCGACCGGAATAAAGTAAAATTTATCCAGGACACTGTCACCAAAATCGTTCCGAATGAAAAGAAAGTGCTGCTCGAAAATGGCGAATTGGCGTACGATTACCTTGTCATTGCCCTCGGGTTTGAATCGGAGACGTTTGGCATTAAAGGATTGAAAGAATACGCGTTTTCGATCGCCAACGTCAACGCGGCGCGGCAAATCCGTGAGCATATTGAATATCAGTTTGCGACGTACAACACGGAAGAGGAAAAGAAAGACGAGCGGCTGACGATCGTGGTCGGCGGGGCCGGGTTCACCGGCATCGAGTTTTTGGGCGAGCTCGCCAACCGCATTCCGGAGCTGTGCCGCGAGTATGACATCGATCCGCACAAAGTGCGCATCATTTGTGTCGAAGCGGCGCCGACCGCGCTGCCGGGCTTCGATCCGGAGCTTGTCGAATACGCGGTGAGCCAGCTTGAGCGCAAAGGGGTCGAATTTAAAATCGGCACCGCCATTAAAGAATGCACGCCGGACGGCATCATTGTGGCGAAAGGCGACGATGTCGAGGAAATCAAAGCCGGCACAGTCGTGTGGGCGGCGGGCGTGCGCGGCAGCAGCGTCCTTGAAGAATCCGGCTTTGAAACGATGCGCTCGCGCATTAAAGTCGACCCGTTCTTGCGCGTGCCGGGGTATGAAGACATTTTCGTCGTCGGCGACTGTTCGCTTGTCATAAATGAGGAAACGAACCGTCCGTATCCGCCGACGGCGCAAATCGCGATGCAAGAAGGCCAACTGTGCGCGAAAAACTTGGCGGTGCTCATCCGCGGGCAAGGGGAGCTTGAGCCGTTTCAAGCCGATATTAAAGGGACCGTTTGCTCGCTCGGCCATGACGATGCCATCGGCGTTGTATTCGGCAAAAAATTGTGGGGAACGAAAGCGAGCTTCATGAAAAAAGTGATCGACAACCGCGCCTTGTATTTGATCGGCGGCTCGTCGCTCGTCATGAAAAAAGGGAAATTCAAGTTTTTCTGATGAAGACCGAAAGCTTCCGCGCCGGCGGAAGCTTTTTTGTATGGCGGCTGACAGGGAACGGCCGCTTTTTTGTCGAAATACAAACAAGGATAACAACGGGAAAAGGATGAGGACGATGAACCACAAACGCGGAAACGTATGGATTGCGGCGGCCGGGCTTGTCATCAATGAAGCAGGCGAATGGCTCGTCGTCAAGAAAAACTACAGCGGGCTGAAAGGCAAATGGTCGCTGCCGGCCGGGTTCGTCAAGCCGGGGGAGATGCTCGACGAAGCCGCTGTTCGCGAAGTGAAGGAAGAAACGGGGATCGAGGCGGAACCGGTCGCGTTTCTCGGCTTGCGCACCGGGGTCATCGACGGAAACATCAGCGACAATATGGCCATTTTTCTCCTTCGGCCGCGGTCGCAAGCGATTACCGTGCAGGAAGATGAGCTGCATGCGGCCGCGTTTTTAAGCAAAGCGGCGCTCCGCGACGATCCGGCCACATCGGGGCTGCTTCGTCATTTGTTGGCGCTTGAACCGTTGGCTTCCCTCCCCCCGTACGATGGCTTCAACCCGGGCGACCCGTTCGGATATACGAAGTACCGCCTTTATTTCAAATCGTCAAAATTGTAAGAATGATTGAGAAAATGAACGGAAGCGCTCGATGTATTCGCTTACACGGGCGAAAATACGGAACAACCGCCGTTTGTTTTTTACAGAAAATTTTGATATATTAACAAAAAAGAAGTGGAGGGGAATACAGATGGCACAAACGGCGACGACGACCGCTTGCTCGTACTGCGGCGGGAACGGATACGTCCAGCTTTTGCTCGGCGGCTCGGAAACGTGCTACGGCTGCCAAGGGACGGGAAGCGAGCAGGAAGAAGACGGCGAGCATTGACTGTCATCCGCCCATCCAGTACACTGAAAAAGGGTGTAAGGGAGGTTGAGGGCGGATGCAAATGAGTTTGCCGGTCGTACTCATTTCGATGCTTTTATTTTTCGTCTTATTTTTCGGCATCGGGTTTTTGTTAAATATGTTGCTGCGCATGACATGGATTATGGCGGTTTGTTTTCCGGTCATTGCGGTGTTCATTATTGATGACGTGCCATGGACGCAATATTTGACCGAACCGTCGGCCTCGTTTTCGGCGCTTGGCCGGAAAATCGCTTCATTGGCGGCCGCCGACTTGTTGATTTTGGCGAGCGGCTTTGCGGGCGCCCTTTGCGCCGGCTGGACGATTCGGACGTTGCGGGCAAAAGGATATCAAATGTTCTAAGGCGTCCCGGATCGATCGCGTTGCTCAATCGGTTGTATGTTTCGCGAAAGGGCATCAAAGGTGGTAAAGCGCCTCCGCGCAAGCGGGGGCGTTTTTTTTGTTTTCCGTGCCTATGCGCCTTGGCTTGCCCCCTTCGCGCCCGGTGGAGACGAGGACCGGCCTATGGATCTTTTCGGTGAACAGGCGCGCGCCTTGAGTTTCTAGTTTTAGGACAGACGGGAAGCTGGCTCATGGACGTGTTTGGGCAAACAGGTTTTTTCGTTTTTTTGTCTCTTTGGCAATGAATATTTCGATTTTGGATGGAGATAAATAGAGGTGTGAGAGGAGTTGAGATCATTGAACAGGTTCAGGCAGTTCATGCGCCGGACCGCGATGACGATATTGTTTCTTCTCGCGTTCATCGCGACCTTTCAATCCGTTTCCGGGGTCGAGGCGAAAACGGTCCTCCGTCCCTTTTCAAGCGCGTTATGGCTCGAGCATGAGCCGAATGACGGGACAAACGGCCGAGCCAAAAACAGCAGCCGCTCCGCTCCGCGGCTTGAGGATCAGTTTGACTGGTCGAAATACCCGTCCGTCGAAGTGGTGGCGACCGGCTATACGGCTGGCGTCGAATCGACCGGGAAAACGCCCGATCATCCGGAGTATGGCATTACGTACTCCGGCGTGCGCGTAAAGCGCGATCTTTACTCGACGATTGCCGCCGATTTAACCATTTTTCCGATCGGCACGATTTTGTTCATCCCCGGGTACGGATTTGGCGTCGTCGCTGACAAAGGCGGGGCGATCAAAGGCCATCGCATTGATTTATACTATGAAACGGTCGAAGATGTCTATAAATATTGGGGAAAAAAGAAAGTGCAAGTGTATGTTATCCAAAAAGGAGATGGCACGCTGTCGGAAGAGGAGTTGACGCGGCTGAACGAAGATGAAACGATGCAAGTGTTCCGGCAGCAATATTTGGAATCGAAAAGCTGAAAAAGGGCTCCCGCCCGTCAGCGGCCAAGAAGCGGGTCGCTGCCGTCAGCGGGAGGAAACAGCGCCGGATGCAAAAGCGGCGCCAATTTTTTTAATCCGACTAAAAGGCGCGGCGACGGCCGGCAGTAGAGCGCTTCTTCCAACACGTGGATGCGCCCGGTGCGGACCGCCTCGGTCTTGTCGGCGTGCGGGCGCGCGATGACGGCGTTGGCGTTCATGTTGTTCGTCTGCACGCCGACCCAAACGAGCAGCACGTGCGACGGGTTGCGGCTGACGACGTCTTCCCATTCCGTCTGGACGCTCGCTTCCGGACGGTCGGCGAACACGTTGCGCCCGCCGGCGAGTTCGCTTAGTTCGCTCAGCCAGTTCGCCCCGCCCGGCGTGAACACGGGCCGCGGCCACCATTCCCAATAGAGGCGGGCCGGCTCCGCCACCGTTGCGGCCCGTTCGCGGTATTCGCCGAGAAATGCGCGGTAGCGGCGGACGAGTTCGGCCGCTTTTTTCGTTTCGCCGAGCGCCTCGCCAAGTTGAAGGAGATCATTGGCAATATCCTCGAGCGAATTCGGCGCCAGGACGAGATGCGGGAGCCCGCGCCGTTTGAGCTCCTCGACGTTGCGCTCCATGCCGGGCACGCTTAAAGAGGCGACGACAAGATCGGGCTTGAGCGCCTCGACGCGGTCCATATCGATGCGCAAATCCGGCCCGACGTTCGGCAGCCGCTTCACCTCGGGCGGCCAGTCGGACGAGTCATCGACGGCGACGACATCGTCAAGGCGGCCGAGATAGGCGAGCAGCTCGGTGTTGCTTGGACATAAGGAAACGAGTTTCAACGGCATCGCTCCTTTCTGCATCGGGATATCGTTATCCATTCGCCCCGTCTTGCCTTTTTCCTTCTTTCATCCCTTTGTTTTGAAATATGGCGAACCCATCCATTAGATGATCGAAATAATTTGCTTGTTTCGCTATAATGAAAAGCGGAAAGGCATAATCATAGAAAGGATGAGACAATGTTTACGGTAAAGCCATTGCCGTCTGTCGAAACGACCGAGGAAGCGCTGGTCATCGGCTTGTTTGAAGGGGGGAAGCCGTTTGCCGGCCTCGCCGGCGAGTATGACACCCGCCTTGGCGGACAGCTGTCCGGGCTGTGGAAAGAAGGCGACATTTCCGCAAAACGGGGGCGCATCGCCGTGGTTCATCCGTTTTTGCCGTCCGGGGCGAAACGGCTCTATTTTGTCGGCCTCGGCAAAAAAGAGGAGCTGACGTTTGCGCGCTTGCGCGAGGCGTTCGGCAAGCTGTTCGGCGCGCTCAAGCAGGCGAAGCGGACAGAGGCGTCCATCGTGCTTGATGCGTTCACCGCCGGGGACGTCGATGAAAACGAAGCCGCGCACGCGCTTGCCGAAGCGTATTATTTGGCGACGTATGAGTTTTCGGGATACAAGCAAAACAAGCGGGAGCGCGACTATGAGATGAAATCGCTCACCGTTTATACGGCGGCGGACGCGGCGGACATCGAGGCGAATTTGTTCGTCGGTTCGGTGTACGGAAAGGCGACGAATTCGGCGCGCACGCTCGTCAACACGCCGGGGAATTTGCTGACGGCGTCCGATTTGGCGGATTATGCGGCAACGCTCGCCAACCGGTTTGATTTCGACTATGAAATTTTAGAGAAAGAAGACATGGAGCGGCTCGGCATGGGGGCGCTGCTCGCCGTCAACCAAGGGTCGAAGCAGCCGCCGAAATTGATCGTGTTGAAATATCAAGGGAAAGAAAAATGGGAAGGCGTCATCGCTTTGGTCGGCAAAGGGGTGACGTTTGATACGGGCGGCTACTGCCTGAAGCCGCGCGACAGCATGCTTGACATGAAAACGGACATGGCCGGCGCGGCGGCCGTGCTCGGAGCGATGGAAGCGATCGGCGAGCTGCGGCCGGAACAAAACGTGCTCGCCGTCATCCCGGCGACCGACAATATGATCAGCGGTGAGGCGTTCAAACCGGACGACGTCATCACGTCGCTGTCCGGAAAAACGATCGAAGTCCGCAACACGGACGCCGAAGGGCGGCTCATTTTGGCCGATGCGGTGACGTACGCGAAACAATGCGGCGCGAATTGCATCATCGATGTCGCCACGCTGACAGGCGGGGTGATCGTCGCCCTTGGCACGGACAAAACAGGGGCGATGACGAACAACGAGGCGCTGTTTGAGCAGCTGCTTGAAGCGTCCGCCGAAACCGGGGAATTCATTTGGCGGCTGCCGATCACCGAACACGACCGCGAGCGGGTGCGAAGCAGCAAAATCGCCGATTTGAACAACTCCCCGGGGCGCGAAGGGCACGCCATTATGGGCGGGGCGTTTATCGGCGAGTTCGCCGAAGACACCCCGTGGGTGCACTTGGACATTGCCGGCACGGCGACCGCAAAGAAAGACGGCGACCTCGGCCCGGCCGGGGCGACGGGCGTCATGGTGCGGACGCTCACCGCGTTTGTCGAACGGTTTGAATAAGCAAGACGCAAGCGGCCGCCGCGCTCCGGATAGAGCAGGCGGCCGCGCGCTGTCGAACGGGGGAGCCGAAGCAAACATGCATAGCTTCGGCTTTTTTTGGCACGCTACATAGTAGGAAACGCGAACAAAATGTAAAGACAATGTAAATTTCGTGTAAAGTTTATCTTTTTTTATTGTAAATAAAGGGTAAATTGCTACAATAAATAGCGGTGATTTTTGATTCCAATGATGGAGGGTGTCCGGTATGATTTTTTCACCGAAAAAGGACGTTTTCTTCGATATGTTGTTTACCATTTCGGAAAATGTGAAGGAAGCGGCCCAATATTTTGTCGAGTATAAAATCCAAAGTGTGAGCGACTTGAAAGAATTCGCCCGCGTCATGAAAGAGTATGAACGGAAAGGCGATTCGTTCATCCATGAGCTGGTCGTCCAATTGAACAAAACGTTCATTACGCCGATTGAACGGGAAGACATCCATCAGCTGGCGATGAAAATGGACGATGTGCTCGACGGATTTGAACAATGTTCGGCCCGGTTTGAAATGTTCTCGTTCACCGACATTGACGAACATATGGTGAAGTTTTTCGACTATATTTACCAAAGCACGATCGAAATCGTTCATGCGCTCGAACTGCTGTCGCACAAAAAGCTGCTCGACATGCGCCAGCACGCCATTAAAATCAAGGACTACGAAACGAAATGCGACGAAATTTTGCGCGCCTCGATCAAAAACTTGTTTGTGACGCAAAAAGACCCGATTAAGCTCATCCAATACAAAGAGCTTTACGAAATGCTCGAGGAAATCGCCGACAGCTGTGAAGATGTCGCCAATACGTTAGAGACGATCATCATGCGCAACGCATAAGAGGGGACGTTGTTTTTATGGATATGATTTTAGTTTTGACGATATGCATTGTGATTTTCGCGCTGGCGTTTGACTTTATTAACGGGTTCCACGATACAGCGAACGCCATCGCGACGTCGGTGTCGACGAGGGCGCTGACGCCGCGCAAAGCCATTATTCTCGCGGCGACGATGAACTTTATCGGCGCGCTCACCTTCACCGGTGTCGCCAAAACGATTACGAAAGACATCGTCGACCCGTTCGCGCTCGAAAACGGGCCGGTCATCATTTTGGCGGCGCTCACGTCGGCGATCGCCTGGAACTTGATTACGTGGTATTACGGCATCCCGAGCAGCTCTTCGCACGCGTTGATCGGTTCGATCGCCGGAGCGGCGATTTCCGCAGCCGGGGTCGGGATTTTGAACTATGGCGGCTTTTTAAAAATTTTGGAATCCCTCATTCTTTCTCCGTTTTTGGCGTTAGGGGTCGGCTTTGTCATTATGAGTCTTTTTCGTTTGATCTTTAAAAACGCCAACTTGTACAGCACAACGCGGGGATTCCGCCTGTTTCAAATCGTAACTGCGGCATTGCAGTCGTATACACATGGAACGAACGACGCCCAAAAGGCGATGGGGATTATTACGATGGCGCTCATTGCCGGCGGGTATCATGCGACGACCGATATTCCGGAGTGGGTGCGCATTTCCGCCGCCTTGGCCATGGGGCTTGGAACGGCGGTCGGCGGTTGGAAAATCATCAAAACGGTCGGCGGGAAGATTATGAAAATCCGCCCGATCAACGGCGCGGCGGCCGACTTATCGTCCGCGCTCGTCATTTTCACGGCGACGACGTTCCATTTGCCGGTCAGCACGACGCACGTCATTTCGTCGGCGATCATGGGGGTCGGCGCCGCCCAGCGCGTGAAAGGCGTCAAATGGGGTGTCGCCCGCCGCATTGTGCTCACTTGGATCATCACCTTGCCGATTTCGGCGTTAATGGCCGGTTTTCTGTACCAGCTGTTCAATTTGTTTTTGTAATGCCAAAAGGGTGTCCCAAACGGTTCGGGACACCCTTTCTTATGGCTGTATGCCGCAAGTTTCAGAGGCGCTCCCTTTTTGGGCCGGCCCCTTTCGGTCAGGCCGCCGGCCGGCCGGCGGCCGAGGAGCGTTGAATCGCCCGGCAAAGCTTTGGCGCGATCACGCCGGCGACGATCGACAGAACGATGTCTTTTGGCAGCGGCGCGAGCATCCAGCCCCATACCATTCCGTACGACAAGCCTTGCGGCGCCTCCGCCCACAGTTTGTACGCCATGTACATCCAGTTCGTGCCGATGACATAGTTGAGGATCATGCCGACAAGCGCGGCGGTGACGAAACGGGCGGTTGACGCCGGCTGCGGGCCGCGGTTGATCAGCCAGCCGGTCGCATACGCGGCAACGATAAACGAAAGAATGAAGCCAAACGTCGGCTGGAAAATGATCGACAATCCGCCGCTCAGTTTCGCAAACACCGGCACGCCGGCAAGCCCGACGAGCATGTAGACGATCATGGCGACCGCGCCAAGCCGCCGCCCTAATACGGCCCCGGCCAGGACGCAGAAAAACGTCTGCAGCGTAATCGGCACGCCGCCGACGACCAAAAACGGCACCCATGACGTAATGTTGGCGCCGATCGCCATCAAGGCGACGAACATGGCGGCAAGCGTCATGTCGAGCGGGCGGAGGGCGGTGCGTTGTCGTTTCATATGTAAACCACCTCTTTTTATTTGTTGACAAAATCGTACCGAACAACCGCCGGGCTGTCAATCCTCTTTTTTCGGCGGATGATCAAGCGGCTTTGGGGAATGATAAAGGAAAAACCGCCGCCTCCCTCTCTTCATGGCGCGAAGAGAGGAGACGGGCCAATGCAAGAGGCGGAAGCGCGAAAGGAGGATGGCGATGGAACGGTTTTTTCCGGATGAGGAGCTGAAGCGGGCGAGCAAAATGGGGGCGAACGAAGACATCATCCACACAAGCAAAAACGACGACGGCTACGATTTGCGCACCCCGGCGGAAATCGGGAAGCGGCAGCCGGTGGATGAAAACGGCCATGCGTGAAAGAAGGGCGCGGATGGACGGGAAAAAACGTCTTGGATAGCTTCGCGCCGCGAGAAGGCCGGTGATGGATGAAAACGGATATCAGCCATTCATTGCGTGGCCAGTCGGGGATTTTGTCATGCCGATAATATGCGGCCGGCTCGGATGCCGCGCTCGTTTTTCACCGGCTTTTTCGAAGTGCTGCGCTTTTTAGACTACAAGGCGGTCAAGCTGACGATGTTGATTTCGTTGATCACGATCATAGTCGGGGATGTCATTTATCGACGCACGTGAGCGGATGCGCAATGTAAACGAAAGAGGCCGGCGGGCGACGGCGGCTGGTGAGTTCGCCCGGATATTGGACGGCGATGGGGCGATCGCCGTCTTTTTTCGTTCGCAAAATTCGGCGGCAAGAACCGTTTTGATGTGAAAGGAGCTGCTTTCGCGGCAAGGCGAAAACGATCATGCCGCTTCCAGCGCCATGACAGTCTGGAAGCGGCGTTGGCATGCCGCCCGACAGTTGATTCAATGCCCGGCAGGGGATGAAGTGGTAAAGACAAGGGACGAAGGGAAAGGGCTACCCGCTAACAGGCGGAAACACGTTCCAGCGCAAGCCGACGACGAGCTGGCAGCACGGGAACGCGCCGGGGGGCGGCGACAGCGTCAGGCGGATGCCGTCAGGGTTGAAGTACACATCGGTTTTCGAGCGGATGCCGAGCGAGCGGATGAGGCGCTTCACTTCTTCCGTTTTTCCTTCTTGGGCGGCCGACATGACTGTGGCGGCAAACGAGCGCGATTCGGCGAGCCGTTTTAAAATGACCCCGGCATCGTTCATGAGCGTCTGGGCGGTGGCGGCGGATTGGGAGAAGATGGCGGGATCGACCGGCGGATACGGTCTTGCCCATGACGAAGGCTGCGGGAAATAAACCATTTGTTCGTCCCCTCCTTTTCTGCGGATTACTACTTACTATACTCGCTTCGTCTGAAGGCGGTGCAACAGGACCGATGCCTTTTGCCCTTGTCAGTCGAAAGCGAAACTGTTCCGGAATGTTGCCCGTATATACGTATGCAGCGGAAGTCCGCCTCGATCCCGGTCAAACAGTTGTGCCGACAGAGGCGGAAGTTTATGATACAATACGAAGTAGGATAAGCGGGGCGATGTAGGAAAAAAAGAGGCGACATGGCAGTTGGTTGGTCAGGGAAGGAGGATGGTTGATGTTAAATTGGGCGATTGTCTCACCATTGATCGCGGCTTTATTTGTTCCGTTTTTGTCTAAATATGTCCGTTCGATCCATACCGGGTGGTTTGTACTGCCGATTCCGGTCTTATTATTCTCATATTTCATTCAACATCTCCCCCTTAAACCCTACGGGCAAACGATCCCATGGATTCCGTCGCTCGGAATGGATTTTCAAGTGTATATGGACGGGTTAGGCTTGCTCTTTTCGCTTTTAATCACCGGGATCGGGTCTCTTGTCGTGTTGTACTCCATTTACTATTTGCCAAAGGAAAAGGAAAAGCTCGGCCATTTTTATGTGTACTTGCTTTTGTTTATGGGAGCGATGCTCGGCGTCGTTCTTTCCGATAATGCCATCGTGCTTTATTTGTTTTGGGAGTTGACATCGTTTTCATCGTTTCTGCTGATCGGCTATTGGAATGAGCGCGACCGCTCCCGGTACGGGGCGCAAAAATCGATGCTCATTACCGTCTTTGGCGGGTTGTCGCTGCTTGGCGGCTTTTTATTGCTTTCGATCATGAGCGGGGGGACATACAGCATTCGCGGCTGGATCGATATGGCCGGCGCATGGCCGGAGCACCCGTTGTTTTTGCCGGCGATGCTCCTGATTTTGCTTGGGGCGTTTACGAAGTCAGCCCAGTTTCCGTTTTACATTTGGCTTCCGGATGCGATGGAAGCGCCGACGCCGGTTAGCGCGTACTTGCATTCGGCGACCATGGTGAAAGCCGGCATTTACATAGTGGCCCGCTTCACCCCGATTTTTGCCGTCTCTCCGCTATGGGTTTGGCTCGTGATGGGGGTCGGGATGGCAACGCTCTGTTGGGCGTCGTTTCACGCCGCCCGCCAGACCGATTTGAAAGGGCTGCTCGCGTATTCGACCGTAAGCCAGCTCGGGCTCATCATGTCGCTGCTCGGCGCGGGGGCGCTGGCTTTTCATGGGGATTTGTCCGACCGCCGTTTGTATACGGCGGCGGTCATCGCGGCCGTATTTCATTTAATCAATCACGCTACATTTAAGGGAAGTTTGTTTATGGCGGCCGGCATTGTCGACCATGAGACCGGGACGAGAGACATCCGGCGCCTTGGCGGGCTGCTTGGCATCATGCCGGTCACGTTTACCGTCGCGGTCATCGGTTCGTTATCGATGGCGGGCATTCCCCCGTTTAACGGGTTTTTAAGCAAAGAAATGTTTTTTGCCGCGATGGTGCAAGTGGCCAACGCCGACTGGCTTTCGCTCGAGGTCTGGGGCGCTTTATTCCCGGTGTTGGCTTGGGTTGGAAGCGTGTTTACCTTTTTATACAGCGTTTTGTTTGTCGGAAAAACGTTTTTCGGTGCGCCGAAGCCGTCCGCATGGCCGAAACAGCCGCATGAAGCCCCGGCGGGGATGCTCGTGGCGCCCGTTGTTTTGGCTGTTCTGGTCATCGGATTTGGGCTGTTTCCGAATGTGCTGTCCGAGACGGTGATTGCGCCGGCGGCGGATGCGGTCGTCAACGGTCTGCTTCGCGGCGAAGGCCTTTCGGTGCATATCAGCCATTGGCACGGCTGGACGACGGAAGTGTGGATGACGATCGGGGTCATTGCGGTTGGCGCCTTGTTGTATAAAACGTTTCCTTCGTGGAAGCGCGTTTACGGCGCTTTTCCGGAACAGCTTTCCTTAAACCGGCTGTATGACGCATCCGTCCGTCATATGGAAGAGCAGTCTTACCGTTTGACGAGCGCGTATATGACCGGGTATGTCCGGACGTATTTCGTTTATATTTTTTCTGCGATGATGGCGCTCTTGATTGCGACGATCGCCCTGAAAGTGGATTGGGGGCTTTCGTTCCGCCATGTAGCAGAAGTAGGCGTTCATGAATTGATTTTGGTGTTGGCGGCCTTAGCCGGGACGGTGACGACCGTAGCGGCAAAATCGCGCCTTGTCGCCATTATCGCTTTAGGTTCGGTCGGGTATACGGTTTCCCTCTTCTTTGTGTTGTTCCGGGCGCCTGACTTGGCATTGACCCAGCTCGTCATTGAAACGATTTCCGTTTCGCTGTTTTTGCTTTGCTTCTATCATTTGCCAAAGCTCAGCCGCCATGAGAAAGGCGTCCGTTTCCGCCTTGGGAACGCCATTCTTTCGCTCGGAGTCGGGGCGTTGGTGAGCGTGATCGCCCTTTTGGCGTACAGCGAGAAAAACTTCGCGTCCATTGCGCAATACCATATTGAAAATGCCTATGAAAAAGCGGCCGGAAAAAATATCGTCAACGTCATTTTGGTGGATTTCCGCGGATTTGATACGCTGTTTGAAATTTGCGTGCTGGCGATCGCGGCGCTCGGCATTTATGCGTTAGTGAAGCTGAAAGCTCCGAAAGGGGAGAGCGGCAAATATGAATGAACTGATTTTGCGGACGGTGACGGCCGTTGTCACGTTTATCATTATTTTGTTTGGCATCCAGCTTTTTTTCGCCGGCCATTATTATCCGGGCGGCGGATTTATCGCCGGCCTTGTCACCGCCGGCGCCCTCGTTTTGTTATTGTTGGCGTTCGATATTCAAACGGTGAAGACGATGGTTCCGGTCAATTATCGAATGCTGATTGGCGTCGGGCTGCTGTTTGCCTTAGGGACAGGGCTTGGCGGCGTTGTCTTCGATGTGCCGTTTTTAACGCACGCTCACGGCCATGTCATGTTGCCGGTGCTTGGCGATGTCTCGCTCCATACCGCTGTTTTGTTTGATTTGGGCGTGTATTTGGTCGTTGTCGGGGTCACCATGACCATTATCGAAACGATAGGAGAGGAAGAATAGATGGAAATCGTCATGATTGTCGTCATCGGCTGTTTGTTTGCCGGTGCCACGTACTTGATTTTAAGCAAAAGTTTGCTTCGGATCATTATCGGCACGGGGCTGTTGAGCCATGGGGCGCACTTGCTTTTGTTGACGATGGGCGGATTGAAAAAAGGGGCGCCGCCGCTGCTCGGCGTGCAGGCGGAACAATATGTCGACCCCGTTCCGCAGGCGCTCATTTTAACGGCCATTGTCATTAGTTTCGGTGTGACGGCGTTTTTGCTCGTTTTGGCGTACCGGTCTTATCAGGAGATTGGAACGGACAACATTGAACGGATGAGGGGAAAGGAAGACCATGACTAATGCCGTAATTTTTCCAATTGCCATTCCGCTGACGACGGCCGTTATATTGATTTTTTGTGTGCAATCATGGAAAGCGCAAAAGGCGGTTTCCGTCGTTTCGGCTAGTTTGCTGATCGCCGCCTCCCTTTGGCTCGTCCGCCTTGTTCATCATGAAGGGGTGCAGAAGCTCGATGTCGGCAACTGGCCGGCGCCGTTTGGGATTACGCTCGTCTCCGACATGCTTTCGGCGCTGTTGGTGTTGACCACCAGTGTGATTGCGCTTGCCTGCCTGCTGTATTCCTTTTTTACGATCGGCGCAAAGCAGGCGTCCATGTACTACTACGTGTTTTTTCAGTTTCTGATCGTCGGGGTGAACGGGGCGTTTACGACAGGCGATATTTTTAACTTGTTCGTGTTTTACGAAGTGATGCTCATGTCGTCGTATGCGCTGCTCGTGCACGGCGGCACGAAAATCCAGCTGCAGGAAACGATGAAATATATGGTGATCAATGTGTTTTCGTCGGCGCTGTTTGTGATTGCCGTCGGCTACTTGTACGCTGTGACCGGCACGTTGAATATGGCGCACTTGGCGGTGCGGATTCCGCAAATGGAAAATACAGCCGTATTGACGGTCATTTCTTTGCTTTTTCTCATTGTTTTTGCCCTGAAGGGAGCGCTGTTTCCGTTTTATGTCTGGATGCCGGGGGCGTATGCCGCTCCGCCGGCGGCCGTGCTTGCGTTGTTCGGGGGCCTGCTGACGAAAGTCGGGGTGTATTCGATTTTGCGCACCTTTTCGCTTCTGTTCCGCCAGGATATCGGCTACACCCATACGATTTTGGCATGGCTGGCGGTCGCGACCGTTGTGTTTGGCGTCATCGGCGCCGTCGCCTACCGCGATATGCGGCAAATCGCCATTTATAATATTGTCGCGGCGGTCGGGGTGATGGCGTTTGGCATTTCGTTAATGACCGAGGAAAGTATGGAAGGCACGATCTTTTACTTGCTGCAAGATATGGTGATGAAAACCGCCCTCTTTTTCATTGTCGGCGCCATCGCGTATGTCGCCGGGACGAACCAGCTCGGACGGTTCAGCGGCTTGCTCGGCTCGTATCCGCTGCTCGGCTGGGCGGTGTTGATCTCCGCGCTTGCGCTCGCCGGCATCCCCCCGTTCAGCGGGTTTATCGGAAAAGCGCTCATCATCCGGGCGGCGTTTGAACAAGGGCAGCTCGCATTTCCGCTGATCGTGTTGCTATCAAGTTTGCTTGTGTTGTATTCGGTGATGAAAATTTTTATCCAATCTTGCTGGGGAGAAGCGCGCGGCTGCGAACAAAAGCGGATCGCTCCGCTTTATGTGCCGATTGTGGCGCTTCTGTCGCTGGCGGTGTTATACGGCATTGGCGCCGAGTTTGTTCGCCCGTATATCGCCCAGGCGGCGGCAACATTGGCGGATCCGTCGGTGTATATCGAATCCGTGCTGAAGGAGTAGAGGCAAATGGCACAGCAATTGCTGCTGAATGTGGTACTGGCGTTCGTGTGGATGTTTCTGGCCGATTCGTTTACCGGGTCATCATTTGTGATTGGGTATCTCCTTGGGCTTGGCATCATGTTCGCACTGCGGCGATATTTTTCGACAACATTTTACGTCGTCCCGCTGTTTGTCATCGGAAAGTTGACGGTGATTTTCATGAAAGAACTGCTGCTGGCCAACTGGGCGGTGCTCAAAATCGTCCTGTCCCCGTCGCTGGACATGAAACCTTGCATTTTCGCCCTTCCTCTTGAAGTGAAAAAGGACTGGGAAATTACGCTGTTGTCGAGCTTGATTACTTTGACGCCGGGGACGTTTGTGATCGATGTCTCGGATGACAAGAAACTGATTTATATTCATACGATTGATGCCCCGGATGTGGATGAAGTGATCCGGCAAATCAAAACATCATTTGAAAAAACGATTTTGGAGGTGAGCCGATGACGATGATGTTCTATGTAGCGCTCGCACTTTTGGCGCTGGCGATTCTTTGTTTCCTTTACCGGGTTGTCAAAGGGCCGACGGTAGCGGACCGGGTCATTGCCCTAGATGCGATCGGGATTTGTCTCGCGGGGATGGTGGCGGTGCTGTCGATCGTGCTAGAGACGAGCGTGTTTTTGGAAATTATTTTGCTGATCGGAATTTTGGCGTTTCTCGGTACGGCGGCATTTGCGAAATTTTTGCAAAAAGGGGTCGTGATTGAACGTGACGGAAATCATTGAGGGATTGGTCGTGCTGCTTGTCGTCGCCGGCGCGCTCTTAACGGTGATCTCCGCCATCGGCGCCCTCCGCCTTCCCGACATTTATACGAGAAGCCATGCCATTAGCAAAAGCACCACCCTTGGCATTATGCTCATTTTGACGGGAACGTTGCTGCATTTTTGGTTTAGGCACGATCATGTCAATTCCCGTTTGCTGCTGGCCATTGTCTTTATTTTCTTAACCTCCCCGGTGTCGGCCCATTTGATCAGCCGTGCGGCGTATTATTCGGGAGTCCGCCCGTGGGAAGGGACGGTTCGCGATGATTTGGCCGAACGGAGGGAAACATTGGCGAAGAGCGCAAAAAGATGAGAGAAGGCAGCAGGATCTTTTTCTTTCGGGGCCATTCCATGTCTTTCCGACATTCGCCTCTTTTTCGCCATTTTCTGAAAAAAGAAATAAACAATCGCTTCCCCATGATATAATAATAGTAAGACGGACTGTGGCTATGCATCAGAAAGGGGGGAAGCGACGATGGACGTTCCGCAATATTTGTTTCTCGATTTTGAATTTACGATGCCGGAGTCGAAAACGAACCCGGATGGATTTTGCCCGGAAATTATCGAAGTGGGCCTCGTGGCGGTCATGGACGGGCAAATCGCAAACCAATTTTCCGCTTATGTGAAACCGCTCCGTTTCCCGCAGCTCACCGACCGGTGCAAGTCATTTCTCAACATCACCCAAGAGCAAATTGACGGCGGAATCAGTTTTTATGAGCTCGTTTCCTTGCTCCGGCAATATGACCGTGAACGCCCGACGACGGTCGTGACGTGGGGAAGCATGGATATGAAAGTGCTCCGGGAAAACTGCCAGTCGGCGCGGGTCGGGTTTCCGTTCACCGGTGAACACCGCGATTTGGCGATGGAGTATAAACGGTTTTTCGGCAACAAAAATCAAACCGGATTGCGCAAGGCCGTGCAAGAGTATGGAAACGAAGGGATTGGAAAAGCCCATTGCGCGCTTGATGATGCGTTTACCGCCTACACGATCTTCCGGCTCATTGAAAACGACAAAAAGTATTTAACGAAGACGAAGCCGCCGACGATCGGGGAGCGGATTGATTTCACCCAGCTGCGGAAAAAATTCGCGTTATAGCTGCTGCATTGGCGGCAGCTTTTTTGTGTTACAATGTGAACGGACAATTTTAACATCTTTCCGAAAGAAGTCTCCCGCTTCGAAGCGAAGGGAAAGTGGGAGATGAATGTCGGTTGGCGTTAGCCAACGAATATGATAGAATATGGCGAGAACGGACACCTTCGGAACGAAGGGAAGCGTAAAAGGTTCTTGTGTGTGGCTTACCGTTCGGCGAACACACACAAGTCGCTTGAAGCCCCCACCTCTAAGCGAAGTGTAGGTGGTGGATCATTCACGGCGGAGAGGTTGTTTACGATGTGGCCATGGATGCTTTATTTATTTTTATACTTTCCGGAAGATAAGCGTGAGTATATTCCCGCGGCAATTTCCTTTTCGGTTTTTCTCCTTATTGCCATACTGACGATGCGGCTTATCGTTTTGATTTCCCGGCGCCAGGAGAAGGAAGCGAAGCGGCTCGAACAGCAGCTGCTCGGCCAAAAGGACGAGTCCGGGCGGAAGTCGGATGTATAAACGAAGCTCCTTTCGGCAATACTGGCAGCTAACATTGGCCATGCTGGGGGGAGTGTTGTGTTGCAGAGGAAATATGCCCTTCTTTTCGCCGCGGCGCTCGTTTTATCCGGCTGCGGCCAGGAGGATGGCACGAGCCGGACGGTGGAGATGATCAATGCGGACGGCGATCCGATCGGTACGGTGGAATTGACGGAGCAAGCCGAAGGAGTGCGGTTGAAGCTCGATTTGGAAGGGCTTCCGCCGGGGGAGCGCGCCATTCATATTCATGAAAAAGGCAGCTGCCAGCCGCCTGATTTTCAGTCGGCGGGCGGGCATTACAACCCGGACGGGAAAAAGCACGGCCTTCTCCATCCGGAAGGGGCGCACGCCGGCGACTTGCCGAACATTATTGTAAAAGACGATGGCACGGTCAACGTCGAACTGACGGCGCCGAACGTGACGCTAAAAGAAGGGGAAAAAGGATCGCTGTTGACGAAAGACGGCACGTCGATCGTCATTCACGCCAAGAAAGACGACGGCATGACCCAGCCGGCGGGAGATGCCGGCGGGCGCATCGCCTGCGGGGAAATCAAGTCGTCATGAAACAAGGGGCTCGCGTGAGAGCCCCTTGTTTCATGGCCGGCACCGGAAGGCCGCCATCCCGGCGCGCCGCTTAGTTGGCAAGCAAGGCGGCCCGCGCCGTTTTTTTCGGCTTGCCGTGCCTTTTTCTTTGGCAGCTGCGCCGGAAAGCGGCTTTTCGTCGGCGCCGGCCGCGGCGGTTGTGTCCCGAAAGGGGGGCGGCGTCAGGCATTCACCTGCTTCCCCTTCCGTTACTGCCCGCCCAGCGCCACGGTCAATCGCCGCAGCCCTTCTTCGAGTGTCGGGCGCGGGCAGGCAACGTTCAGACGGATGAAGCCGGTTCCTTCCTCCCCGAATTTGCTGCCGAACTCAACGGCCAGTTTTCCTTTTTCCAGAAGCCGCCGTTTCAACTCCGCTTCCGGGAGGCCGAGGCCGCGGCAGTCGATCCAGACGAGATATGTCGCCTGCGGCCGGACGGGGCGAAGCGCCGGCAGGCGGTCGGCTAAATAGGCGGCGGTCATGCCGATGTTTTCCCGTAAATAAGCCAGCAAGGCGTCGAGCCACGGCCCGCCGTATCGGTACGCGGCTTCGGCCCCGACAACGGCGAACGCATTCAACGTAAAAAAGCCGTGCCGATGCTGAACGCGGCGGAACGCCCGGCGCCGCGAATCGTCGGGAATGACCGCTTCGGCCGCCTGCAAGCCGGCCAAGTTGAACGTTTTCGTCGGCGCGCGGAAGGTGGCGCTTTGCGCCGCGAATTCGGGGCGAAGCGCGGCAAACGGCACATGCCGGTGCGGCGGCAGCGTCAAATCGGCGTGAATTTCGTCCGATAAGACGAAGACGCCGTGCTTCAGGCACAGCTCCCCGAGCCGCTGCAGGTCTTCGTTCGTCCACACTTTGCCGCCCGGGTTATGCGGGTGGCAAAGGATGAGCAGCTTCGCTCCGGGCAGTTTTCGCTCCAAGTCGTCCCAGTCGATGGCGTAGTTCTCTTTCGTCAACTGAAGCGGACTGGAGCGGAGCGTGCGGCCGTGGCGGCGAACGAGATCAAACAGCGGACGATAGACCGGGGAAAAGACGACGACGCCATCCCCCGGTTCGGAAAACGCCTCAATGGCGGCGGAGACCGCCGGCACGACACCGTGGGCAAACACGAGCCACTCCGGGTCGATTTCCCAATCGTGACGGCGTTTGAGCCATTCGCACACCGCGTCGTTCAACGAATCGGGAATAACCGTGTAGCCAAACACCCCGTGCTTGACCCGCTGCCATAACGCTTCTTGCACCTCGGCCGGCGCCGGAAAATCCATATCGGCGACCCACATCGGCCAGACGTCTTCGTGGCCGAACACCCGCTCAACGTCATCCCATTTCACCGATGACGTGCCCCGGCGCTCAATCACGCGGTCAAATGAAAACATTGTTGCATCTTCTCCCTTCTTTTTTTAAAATCGATCGCTTATAATTTGTTATATCACATATCTAAGGAAAGAAGGTGGATGGCGGCGCATGGACGGACAACGATTGAACCGGCTGCTTCTTGAGACCGTTGGCGCCTGGGATCCGTTCGGCTGCGGAAACGGCGCGTACGAGGTGGAGGCGATCGACGTGCTTCAGGCCGTATACGACACGGATGATGCCCGCAAGCTCGCTGCCCGTATTCAGTCTATATATGAATTCGCCTTTGACAAGCCCATTCCTTTTCGCGACTGTCTAAAACTCGCCGGCCGGCTGCTCGAGCTGAAACAAAGCGCGTCTTGTTCGTTAACGTCATGACGCCCATCAGCCGGGCGGCTGATCCGGTGAAACCGTTCAAGTGGAGGGATGTTCCGTGAAACTGAGCGATAAAGAACTGGAAATTATCGAAATATTGGAAAAAGATGCGCGAACCCCGATCGATGTGCTGGCGAAAATGATCGATTTACCGGTAGACGAAACGGAAGCGCTCGTAAAAAAATTGGAAGAAGCGAAAGTGATCGTCCAGTATACAGCGCTCGTCGACTGGCACAAGGCGGACGGCCATGAAGGGGTGACAGCGATGATCGATGTGAAAGTGACCCCGAAGCGCGGCGTCGGCTTTAATGAGGTGGCGGAGCGCATTTACCGTTTTCCGGAAGTGAAATCGGTGTATTTAATGTCCGGCGCCTACGATTTGTCGGTCGTCATTGAAGGACGGTCGATGACGGAAGTGGCCCAATTCGTTTCCGAAAAACTGTCGACGCTTGATTCCGTCATTTCGACGACAACCCATTTCATTTTAAAAAAATATAAGCATGACGGTATCATCTTTGACCAAGGAGATCAAGATCGCCGCATCGTGGTGGCGCCATGAAGCCGCAAACGAGAAAAACGTATGTGTCGGAAACGGTCGCAGGCTTGAAGCCGTCCGGCATCCGCCGCTTTTTTGATCTCGCCTCCGGCATGGAGGGCGTCATTTCGCTTGGCGTCGGCGAGCCGGACTTTGTCACATCGTGGGGCATCCGGGAGGCGAGCATTTTGTCGCTCGAGCAAGGCTATACATCGTATACAGCAAACGCCGGGCTGCCTGAGCTGCGCCAAGAAATTGCCGCCTATTTGCGCCGCAAGTTTCGCGTCTGCTATCGGCCGGAGACGGAAATTTTGGTGACGGTCGGGGCGAGCCAGGCCATTGATTTGGCGCTCCGGGCGATTGTGGACCCGGGCGATGAAGTGATCGTGGTCGAACCGAGCTTCGTCGCTTACGAGCCGCTCGTCGTGCTCGCCGGCGGGACGCCGGTGTCCGTTCGGACGTCCGGCGCTGACGGGTTTCAACTCAATTTGGCGCAGCTGGAGCAGGCGATTACCGAACGGACGAAGGCGGTTGTGATTTGTTCGCCGAACAACCCAACCGGAACGGTATTCAGCCCGGCCGAGCTTGAAGCGCTCGCCCGCCTGGCCGAGGCGCATGATTTGCTTGTCATTGCCGACGAAATTTACGCCGAGCTGACGTATGAAGGCGAGTATATGAGCATGGCCGCCGTTAACGGCATGCGCGAACGGACGATTTTGATTTCCGGTTTTTCGAAAGGATTTGCGATGACCGGGTGGCGGCTTGGCTTTGCTGCCGCGCCGGAAGACATTTTGCAGGCGATGTTGAAAATCCATCAATACGCGATGATGTGCGCGCCGACGATGGCGCAATACGGTGCCCTTGAAGCGCTCCGCAACGGGGAGCACGATGTCGAGCAAATGCGCAACAGCTATCGGCGGCGGCGCAACTATTTCGTTGCCTCGCTCAATGAAATCGGGCTGCCATGCCACGTGCCGGGCGGTGCGTTTTACGCGTTTCCGTCCATTCGCCATACCGGTTTGACGTCCGAACAGTTCGCCGAACAGCTGCTTTTGGAAGAAAAAGTGGCTGTTGTCCCCGGCAACGTCTTCGGCCAAAGCGGGGAAGGCTATATTCGCTGTTCGTACGCTTCGTCGCTTGAACAGCTGCAAGAAGCTGTTAAACGAATGAAACGGTTTTTGGAACGCCTGTAACCGATGATGTTCCGCCTTGGGCGGAACATCTTTTTTTGGGTTTTCCCTTTCGGTTATGTTATAATACAGAAACGATGAATCTAACCAATAGGAGTGTTTTGCTTGTCAACGATGAAACGAGGAACGATTGCGAAAGGGAAGGTGACGGGCATTCAGCCATATGGCGCGTTCGTCCAGCTTGAGGACGGCATGCAAGGATTAATTCATATTTCGGAAATCTCTCATCAATTTGTGAAAGATGTGCGTGAGTATGTCAATGTCGGTGACGAAGTGACCGTCAAAGTGCTTGATGTCGACTATAAGGCGGGGCGGGCGAGCTTATCCTTAAAGGCGCTCGAACCGGGCGGGGAGAAGGAAAAGCGCCAGGCGCGCATGAAAATGCCCCTTGAGCCCGGTTTTCGCCCGTTGAAAGAAAAATTGCGTGAATGGATTGAGCAATCAAAGAAGGAAGATTTACCGAAAAAATAAGACACCCACCGCCAGGCGGTGAGTGTCCCGCGTTATGTGCGCGTTGCTTTCGGTTCAGTGCGCTCCAGCTCTTCGGCCGGTTTGAACAGCAGCGCTAAGTTGATCAGGCCGGCGATGCCGACGAGGCTGTAAATAATGCGCGACCAGACGGCGTCTTGGCCGCCGAAAATGGCCGCGACCAAATCAAATTGAAAAAATCCAATCAGTCCCCAGTTGATCGCGCCAATGATCGTCAACAACAAGGCAATGCGCTGCCATGCTCCCATCATGTACGCCTCCTTTGGACATTTTCTTCATTCACTTATAGAATGGGTCACCACGGTGGAAAATATGCATGATTTGTCGCCGAAGCGTCCGGCTTTACATCAATGGCGGGCATCGCCATAATAGAGGCAAAAGGAGGAAGATACATATGCAACATTTTACGTTTCGCAACCCGACGAAACTCATTTTCGGACGGGGGGAGATTGAGCAGCTGAAGCAAGAAGTGCCGCAGTACGGCAAAAACGTGCTGCTCGTTTACGGCGGCGGCAGCATCAAACGGAGCGGCTTGTACGATCAAGTGATCAACATATTGGCAAGCATCGGCGCCAAGGTCACGGAGCTGCCGGGCGTTGAGCCGAACCCGCGCGTTTCGACCGTCCGCAAAGGGGTGGACATTTGCCGGCGCGAAGGGATTGAGTTTTTGCTGGCAGTCGGCGGCGGCAGTGTCATCGATTGTACGAAAGCGATCGCGGCCGGGGCGAAATTTGACGGCGATCCGTGGGAGTTTATTACGAAAAAAGCGCCCGTCCATGAAGCCTTGCCGTTTGGAACGATCTTGACACTGGCGGCGACCGGCTCGGAAATGAACGCCGGTTCAGTGATCACGAACTGGGAGACAAAAGAAAAATACGGCTGGGGAAGCCCGGTGACATTTCCGCAGTTTTCGATTTTGGACCCGACGTATACGATGACGGTTCCGAAAGACCAAACCGTTTATGGCATCGTCGATATCATGTCGCATGTGTTTGAGCAATATTTCCACCATGTACCGAACACGCCGCTGCAAGACCGGATGTGCGAAGCGGTGCTCAACACCGTCATCGAGACGGCGCCGAAGCTGGTCAACGACTTGGAAAACTACGAGCTGCGCGAGACGATCATGTACTCGGGCACGATCGCCTTAAACGGATTTCTGCAAATGGGCGTGCGCGGCGACTGGGCGACGCACGATATTGAGCATGCCGTTTCCGCGGTGTACGACATTCCGCACGGCGGCGGTTTGGCGATTTTGTTTCCGAACTGGATGAAGCACGTTTTGGACGAAAACGTGAGCCGCTTCGCCCAGCTCGCAGTGCGCGTCTTCGGAGTCGACCCGGCCGGAAAAGCGGAGCGCGATGTGGCGCTTGAAGGCATTGAACGGCTGCGCGCCTTCTGGTCAAGCCTTGGGGCGCCCTCGCGGCTGGCGGATTACGGCATCGGGGATGACAAGTTGGACCTTATGGCCGACAAAGCCATGGCGTTCGGTGAGTTCGGCCGTTTCAAGACACTGAACCGCGACGACGTGCGCGCCATTTTGCGCGCCTCTTTATAAGAACCTTTACAAGCCGGCCCAACAGTGAGGCCGGTTTTTTCGATGGCGGCCGCACCGCAACAACGGTTTCCCGCTGATCGCTTCGCCTCGGGAAAGACCATGGCGCATTGGCTGCCGGGGAAAGCGATATGGCGCGGCGAAAATTGTCGGAATTGAATCCGCTTTCGACTAGGGGCGTCGCTTGATTTCCCTTGTCCGTTCCGCTAAAGTGAAAGAAGGCAATGATTATGGAAGAGGAGGCGGAATTGGATGACCCATATTCGTTTCGATTATTCGAAAGCCCTCGCCTTTTTTGGCGAACATGAACTTACATACTTGCGCGATGCGGTGAAAGTCGCGCACCACTCGCTCCATGAAAAAACGGGCACCGGAAGCGACTTTTTAGGCTGGCTCGATTGGCCGGTCGATTACGACAAAGACGAATTTGCCCGCATCAAGCAGGCGGCGAACAAGATTCAATCAGACTCCGATGTCCTTCTTGTGATCGGCATCGGCGGCTCGTACCTCGGGGCGCGCGCGGCGATTGAGATGCTGCATCACTCGTTCTATAACGCCTTGCCGAACGAAAAGCGAAACGCGCCGCAAATCATCTTCGTCGGCAACAACATCAGTTCGACGTACATGAAAGACGTGATCGATTTTCTAGAAGGAAAAGAGTTCTCGATCAACGTCATTTCCAAATCAGGAACGACGACCGAACCGGCGATCGCCTTCCGCATTTTCCGCAAATTGCTCGAAGACAAATACGGCAAAGACGAAGCGCGCCGCCGCATTTATGCGACGACCGACCGGGCGCGCGGCGCGTTGCGGACGCTTGCGGAGGAGGAAGGGTATGAAACGTTTGTCATTCCGGACGACATCGGCGGCCGCTATTCGGTGCTGACCGCCGTCGGGCTGCTGCCGATTGCCGCGAGCGGCGCGGACATTGACGCGATGATGGAAGGGGCGGCGAAAGCGCGCGATGATTTCAGCTCCTCGGAGCTTGAGGACAACGCCGCCTACCAATACGCCGCCATCCGCAACATTTTGTACAACAAAGGGAAAACGATCGAGCTGCTTGTAAACTACGAACCGGCCTTGCACTATTTCGCCGAATGGTGGAAGCAATTGTTTGGCGAAAGCGAAGGGAAAGACCAAAAAGGGATTTACCCGGCGTCGGCCGACTTTTCGACCGACTTGCATTCGCTCGGCCAATACATTCAAGAAGGCCGCCGCGATTTGTTTGAAACGGTGCTGAAACTCGAAGAGCCGCGCCATGAATTGGTCATCGAAGCGGAAGACAACGACCTTGACGGACTCAACTATTTGGCGGGACAAACGGTCGATTTCGTCAACACGAAAGCGTTCGAAGGGACGCTGCTCGCCCATACCGACGGCGGCGTGCCGAACTTGGTCGTCACCTTGCCGAAGCTCGATGAATACACGTTCGGCTACCTCGTCTACTTCTTTGAAAAAGCGTGCGCCATGAGCGGCTATTTGCTCGGCGTCAACCCGTTCGACCAGCCGGGTGTCGAGGCGTACAAGAAAAACATGTTCGCCCTTTTGGGCAAACCAGGGTATGAGCAGCTGAAAGAAGAGCTGGAAAAACGGTTGAAATGACAACGCGGTTCACCGCTGTCCGCCATGCCGCGGCGCGCCCCAAACGGCGGAAAAAGCGCCTCTTCCCTTTTGCGGGGGAAGAGGCGTTTTTTATGGCCTGACCCCGTCGTGAACCGGCCGTCCGGCGCCCGGGCGCGTCTATATCGCCCCTGCCGTTTTTCGCCAGGCGTCTGAAGCCGCCGCGGGCAAATAATTGCCGCCAAACGGGAAACGATAAAAAGAAAGGAGGGGTTGTCGATGATTGAACTTCCATCCCGTTTGGAAGGAAAACAATTTCAACTGCATGATTTGGAAGGGCAATTAAAGCCGATGGGGTATGTGATCGGCGGCGGCTGGGATTACGATCATGGCTATTTCGATTACAAAATCGCGGATCATGTAGGCTACCAATTTTTGCGTGTGCCGTTTCAAGCGGTCGATGGGCAGCTTGATTCACATGGGACGACGGTGGAGCTCGGAAGGCCGTTTTTGCTTGCGCATAAATACCAAAGAGGGATTGACGATTTCGCCGATGTCGGCAACGCAGGAGCAGCGTTCAACCAGTTCGCTGAACCGCAAGACCCGGACGCGACCGTTCCGGAGCCGTACATTTCCGTCGGCAAAGCGCTCGTGCAAGAACTGGAGCGCCGCCTGCTCGATTAAGGAACGAACACGAACAGGCGGTCGCCCTCTTTAATGGGGCGTTGCGGCAAAACGGAAATGTTTCCGTTGTCGCCGCGGACGACGCCGAGCAATGTCACGTTTTGCTCGAATAGTTGCTGTTGCACGGTGTGAAACGGCTGTCCGATTTGTTGTTCGTCGGGATCGAGAAGACGGAGCGTTTGTTCGCCAAAGCGGCCGAGCATCCTTTCAAGCGCGCCGGCGACTCCCGGCGAGCGAAGGCTGGCCGCCATGGCGAAACTGGCCAACAAGTTTGTCCGAATCACTTCATCGGCCCCGGCGCGAAAGGCGTTTTGGACGTTTCGGCCGGTCAAAATTTCCACGATGGCGTACACCGACGGGTTCAGGCTTTTGGCGGCAAGCAGTGTGACGATCGTATCCTTATCCGCCTCCTCTTCCGCTTTGTGCGGGTCGGCGGTAATGAGCACAAACCGGGCATGGCTGATATTGGCCTTCTTCAGCACGGCATCATCGCCAGCCGGACCTTTAATAAAGTGAACGGGAACGTCCGGCATCGGATGGGACGGCACGGTGGCATCGACGAGCACAAAACGGAGCGAGGAGTCGCGCTGTACGAGGCGAGCCAACACTTCGCGCGCCCGCTCATTCCAGCCGACAATAATGGCATGTCCCCGCTCCGTATACGGAAGTTGCCCGCTCGTATGCGCCGTTTCCTGGGCGGCGGCCGCCGCGGAGACGGAAGCGAAGTAGGCGGTGATAATCCCGGTGCCAAGTGTGATGAGCACGATGGCGGCAAGTTTTCCGGCGATCGTTTTTGGCACGATATCGCCGTAGCCGATCGTGGCGGCGGTCACAATCGCCCACCAAATGCCGTCAAAGACGGTGCGAAACGTCTTCGGTTCAATGAGGCGCATGAGTGCGCCAAACAACACGATCATGGCGCTGGCAGCGGCAAACAGACGGAGAATAGCCGGCATCCGCCAATAGGAGACAAGCAAATCTTTCGTTTTCACCATCCATCCCTCTTTTCATCGCTTCCTTCTTTAGTGTGAACCATTTTTGCATAATCATTCCTGTTTCCACGCATACTAGGAAACGGAATGCGACAGAAAGGGGGAAAGCGGCGATGGAGATGAACCGCGTCAAACAAATCGTTTCATCCCCTGCCGATATTCCGGTGTACTACAACGGGGTGTCGGTGTGGATTGACGGGTATGACGAGGAAAAGCAAATGGCGACCGTCCACTTGCGCGACGGCCGGCTCAATGAGCGCTGGGACGTACCGGTTGCCGAGCTGAAGGAAGGGTAAAAACCCGCCTCCGATTGGGGGCGGATTTTTTTTCGGCCGCAAGCTGCAGCCGACATTGGAACACCCCATGCGCTCCGTCCCATCGTGCATCGGGCAGGGGGAAATGGGGGAGCGGACGCTCTGCCTTGAAGGACGTTCCTTTTTGACATCTGACCGTTTGGTCATTAACATATAGGTAGTGACTATGAAGTCAATATCAAATGGATCTCGAACCGAAGGGGAGAAGCGCGTGGGGAAAATCATTCAGTTTTCGCTCAACAACAAACTTGCTGTTTGGATTTTGACGATCATTGTCGCGGTCGCCGGGTTGTATTCAGGAGCGAACATGAAGCTCGAAACGATCCCGAACATTAACGTCCCGTTCATTTCCGTTTCGACAATCTATCCGGGGGCGACTCCGGAAGAAGTGGCCAAGAAGGTGACGGAACCGATTGAACAGCGGGTCGAGCATTTGGACGGGGTCACGGTTGTCCGCTCCTCTTCGTTTCAGCATGCGTCGTTTGTGCAAATTGAATATGAGTTCGATAAAGACATGGAAAGAGCGCAAAACGAAGTGAAAGAGGCGCTCGGTCATTTGGAGCTGCCCGACGGGGCGCAGGAGCCGGACGTTTCCCGGATCAGCTTTTCCGCGTTTCCGGTCATCTCCTTAAGCATCACCCATCCAAATGAATCGTTGGCCGAGCTGACGGAAACGGTCGAGCGCCATGTCGTTCCGGAATTGGAGGGCATTGACGGCGTCGATTCGGTGGAGGTCGCCGGCCAGCAAATGCAAGAAGTACATATTCAGTTTGATGAACAGAAGTTAAAGCAGTACGGGCTGACTGAACAGGCGGTCATCAACGTCATTCAAGCTTCCGCCGTTTCACTTCCGCTCGGGCTGTACACGTTTGCGGATCAGGAACAGTCGGTTGTCGTCGACGGCCGTATCGTGACGGTCGAGGACTTAAAAGCGCTCCGCATTCCGATTGCCTCTGCTAATGGAGCGCTGCCATCACCGATGGCAGGCGGCGAAGGAATGGGAGCGTCCGGCCAGATGCAAGGAATCACGTCAGGTCAAGGAGCATCGGCCCAAATGCAAGGCGCCGTTTCCGGCCGGCACGGACAGGCGATGGGGGGAGCGGGGGGCAGCGCTTTCGGCCAGACGGGTGCACCGTCCGTTCCGCTGCGCGACATTGCCGATGTGAACGTCGTCGCCAAAGCGGAATCGATTTCCCGGACAAACGGCGAGCCGTCGATCGGCGTGCAAATCGTCAAGGCGCAAGACGCCAATACGGTCGCGGTCGTCAACGCCGTCAAGGAAAAAATGAAAGAGCTCGAGGCGCGTTATGACGGTTTGCGCATCATCACCGTGTTTGACCAAGGAAAGCCGATTGAAGATTCGGTCGACACGATGGTAAACAAAGCGGTGTTCGGCGCCTTGTTTGCGGTCGTTGTCATCTTCGTATTTTTGCGCAATATCCGCACGACGTTCATTTCTGTCGTGTCCATTCCGCTGTCGCTGTTGATCGCGATTTTGCTGCTGCGGGAGATGGACATTACGCTCAATCTGATGACGCTTGGCGCCATGACGGTGGCGATCGGCCGCGTCGTCGACGATTCGATCGTCGTTGTGGAAAACATTTACCGGCGCATGACGCTGCCGGGTGAGCCGCTCGCCGGGAAAAAACTGATCATTTCGGCGACGAACGAAATGTTTATTCCGATCGCGTCGTCAACGATTGTGACGGTGGCGGTGTTTCTCCCGCTCGGATTGGTCAAAGGGATGGTTGGCGAGCTGTTTTTGCCGTTTGCGTTGACGATCGTGTTCGCCTTGCTCGCCTCGCTGCTTGTCGCCGTCACCGTCGTCCCGGCGCTCGCCCACGGGCTGTTTCGCCATGGCGCGGCAAGGAAACGCACCCGGGCGCCGGAACGGAAAAGCCTTTTGGCGGCCTGGTACAAAACGGCGCTCCGTTGGTCGCTTGACCATAAACTGATCGTCAGCGGCGCGGCCGTATTGCTGCTTGCGGCCAGCTTACTCCTCGTTCCGCGCGTCGGGGTCAGCTTCTTGCCGTCCGATGAACAAAAGATGATCGTCGCCACCTACAGTCCCGCCCCGGGGCAAACGGCCAATGACGTGGAGCGCATCGCCAAAGAAGTCGAGTCGTTTTTCCAAAAGCGCGACGGGGTGGCGAACATCCAACTGTCGGTCGGCGGGGGCAACCCGATGAACCCGGGACAAGACAATGCGGCGCTGTTTTATGTCGAGTATGATCCCGATGTGAAAAGCTTTGCCGAAGAGAAGGAAACGGTGATGAAGGCGCTTGAGGGGCGCGGCGACAAAGGGGAATGGCAAAGCCAAGATATTTCCGGCACAGGCGCCTCGAATGTCATTGAGCTCAACGTCTATGGCGATCAAATGGAAGACATCGAACCGGTTGTGGAGGAAGTGGCGGACATTTTGCGCCGCCAGGAAGCCTTGACAAATGTCAAAACAAGCATGGCCGCCCGGTTTGACGAATATACGATCATGGCCGACCAACAAAAACTAAGCGAATTCGGGCTGACGGCCGCCCAAATTGCCGCGGCTTTGTCCGGCCAAGGCGAACGCCAGGCGATTGCGACAGTCCAGCAACACGATGAAGAGCTCAACGTTTACGTGGCCGGCAAAAAAGAGCAATACACCGATATTCACGATTTGCTGAAGACAACGATCCCGTCGCCGCTTGGCATCCAAGTGCCGATCGAGGACGTGGCCGAGTTGAAAAAAGGGCATACGTACAGCGAAATTCAGCGCCATGACGGCCGCGTGTATGCGAGCGTATCGGCGGAGGTGAAAACGAAAGACGTCGCCAACGTGTCGGCGGACGTGCAAAACGAACTCGACAAGCTGCGCCTTCCGTCCGGTGTCGACGTCCGGATGGGAGGGGTGACGGAAGACATTCAAGAGTCGTTCACCCAGCTCGGGCTGGCGATGCTTGCGGCTGTCGCCATCGTCTATTTCGTGCTTGTCGTCACGTTTGGCGGCGGTCTGGCGCCGTTTGCGATTTTGTTCTCGCTGCCGTTTGCCGTCATCGGCGCGCTGTTGGCGCTGTTTGCCGCCGGCGAAACGATCAGCATATCGGCGATGATCGGCATGTTGATGTTGATCGGGATTGTCGTGACGAATGCGATCGTCTTGATCGACCGCGTCATCCAGAAAGAACGCGAAGGGCTGCCGGTGCGCGACGCCCTCTTGGAAGCGGCCGGCACGCGCCTGCGCCCGATTCTCATGACCGCCATCGCGACGGTCGGCGCCCTGCTGCCGCTGGCGGTCGGCATGGAAGGCGGGGCGTTGATTTCAAAAGGGCTAGGGGTGACGGTCATCGGCGGCTTGACGAGCTCGACGCTTCTCACGTTGATCATCGTCCCGATCGTCTACGAGACGCTGATGAAATGGCGGAAAAAAGAACCGGCCAAAAGCGAATAGCGGCGTTGCGCGCGCGAAAAGACCGCGGCCGCACAGGCGGCGCAAGCCCGGAACGGACCGGGCTTGCGCTTTATTTTTACCGGATGTCCGAACGGGAGCGGAAGGGCGTAATCCCGTGAGGAGGCGAGAGACGTTTTGGAAACGAGAGGAACGGTCCGGTCCATTCCGGTCGTTTGCCGGAATGACCCGGGAGGCCCCCGCGTCCACCATCGGCAAGGGGGAAGCGGCAGCAGTCCACTTCGCGCGGCGGCCGGGAAAACGGCTGGGCTAAGCGCGGTGCGGTAGGCAAGCCTGGGCGGGATCCGCCGCGGTCTTTGCCGCGGCGCGATGTTCAGACGAGAGAGCGTTTTTCGCCGCCGGATGCGGCTTTTTAGGAGGCGCCCCAAGCGGAAGCGCCCTTTTGTTACGGCGCGGCGTCCGGTTTCCCGTAAGCGGCGCGCCGTTCAGACGGAAGAAGACGGCCCGGCCATGCGGGCGGCGCGCGCTGTCAACAACAAGGCGCAGGCGAAAAAGAGCACATCGTCGACCGCATAGACGAGACGGTAGCCGCCAATGGCAAACAGCGCGCTCCCGACCATCGGGCCGAACGCCATGCCCATATAGCGGAAAAAATTGTAGACGCCGATGGCGGTCGAGCGCCGCGCCTGAAAGACGTTCGTCAACACGGTCGTCTGAACCGGAAGCGACAAGCCTAAAAACAAGCCGAACATGGCGATGGCCAAAACTAGCAGCACGAGCGACCGCCCGGCGACGATCACGAAAAAGAAAATCGCCGCCACCGTCAAATACGCCGCCGCCGCCATGACGTGCCGGTCCGGCCAGCGCCCTTGAAGGCGGCCGCCGAGGAAGCTGCCGATGACAATCATCGACGACATGGCCAAATACACCGTCCCTTTTTCTTGCGCCGACAACCCGTAGCGGTCCGTCAAGATGCCCGGCAAAAAGACGAGAAAATTGTACAGTGAGTAATATTGCATAAACCCAAGCAAAACGATCGACGAACCGGCGCGATGGCGGAGCACCGCGGCGAAGTCGGAGAGGCGGAACGGGGCGGAGGCGGCGGTGTCCGGCTTCGTTTCCTTTAAAAACAAAAAGTTGCCGATGCCGACCAAACCGCCGGCGACAACGAGCGCCAAAAAGACGGCGTGAAACGGAAAATGCTCCGCCAACAATCCGCCGGCAATCGGCCCGATGACAGGCCCGAGCGACACCATCATTTGAAACGTCCCCATCGCCCTGCCCCGCTCTTTCCCGGCAAACAAATCGCCGATCACCGTAGCGGCGACGACCGAACCGGCGGCGATGCCGACGGCCTGCAAGGCGCGGAAACACAAAAGCGCATAAATGGAGGTGGAGAAAAAGCAGCCGAGCGAGGCGGCGACGTAGATGCCGACGCCGGCAAGCAACACCGTCCGCCGCCCTTTCCGGTCGGCGAGCGGCCCGTAGACGATTTGCATCATCGCCAAGAAAAAAGTGAAAATGGAAATCGTCAAGTTGATCCAAAACGAAGAAGTCGCCAACGCGGCTGTCACTTCTGGTAAAATAGGAGTGTAAATCGTCTGTGTAAACGGGCCGAGAAAGGCGGCAAGCGAGACGAGATAGACGACAAGCTGGCGTTTCATGTCGTTCTCCTTTCTTTGTGTTTGTACATAGTTATGATTATACTCTCGGTTTTTTCGCTTTTGGAACTGAAATGCGCTGCGAAAAAAGCGGCTTTGGACGCGAAAAAGGAATCGAAAAGGGGGGATTTCGGATGGAAAAGGGGGGATTTCGGATGGAACAATGGGTGATCCGCGATGCGACGGCGGCCGATTTGCCGCACATCGTCCGCATCTACAACGAAACGATCCCAAGCCGGATGGTGACGGCGGACTTGGAGCCTGTCACCGTTGAAAGCCGTGAAGCGTGGTTTGCAGCCCATGACCCGCACCACCGCCCACTTTGGGTCGTGGAAGACGGCGGCGCCATTTGCGCCTGGCTCAGCTTTCAGTCGTTTTACGGCCGCCCGGCGTACCGCCATACGGCGGAAGTGAGCATTTACATCGCCGAATCGCACCGCGGCCGGGGGCTTGGCACCACGCTGCTCAAGCGGGCGATCGACCAAGCGCCGGCTCTTGAGATCAAGACGCTGCTCGGCTTTGTTTTCGCCCATAACGAGCCGAGCTTGCGGCTTTTTGCCCGCTTCGGGTTTGAACGATGGGGATATTTTCCGCGCATCGCTGAGCTTGACGGCATCGAACGCGATTTAGTCATCGTCGGCAAACGGCTTGTATAGAATGGCGCCGGATGGGGCACGGATAATTATGACAATGCCAAGGAAAGAGGGAATGACATGAACGTCATGCCGATTCGGCTGTTTACGATTCAAGATGGCGAAGGATTTGTCGCCGACGCCTTTCAATGCCCGGTGACCGGCAACTTGATTTACAAATCGTCCGGCACGCCGTCGGTCATCGCGTATACCGATCTGACCGATGGGCAAATCATGCGCCTCGAAAAATACGGCTTTCGCCGGCTTGAGGCAGCGAAAGGGCGAATTGCCGGTGATGACGCCGCCCTTGAAGAGCTGCTTCCGAAACAATAGCGGCGGGTTGTCCCGCAGCCTGCACCAAAACAGCCTGTCCACACCGGACAGGCTGTTTCATTGACGGGGCCGAGACGCGGGCGGTCGGGCGTTTCGAGCCGCCATCGTCCGCCCGCACCGGTCATGTCCTCCGGCGGACGAGCCAATAGAGCGCGGCCGCCGCCAACAAACCAAACAACGTATAAACAACGGGATGGCCCGCGCGGTCTTTCGGCGCCGCCTCTTGATCGGAAGCGGACGGTTGATCGGCGCGCTGGCTGTCAGCAGACGGACGATCGGCGGACGGGCTGTCAGCGGGCGCCTCGTTTGCCGGCTTGTTGCCTTCAGGCCGCCTGTCATCAGGCGGCTGGCCCGCCCCGTTCGGCGTTGGCTTTTCATCCGCCTCGCCCTTTCCGTACATGCCCGCCCCCGTCCGTTTCGCCTCGTCCAGCGCGGCGCGGACGCGGTCTTCGTATTTGTAATCGCCATAGTCATAAAAGTCTTCCACCAATCCCGCTTTGGCGATCTCCTCTTGCAGCAGGCGGCCGTCCACCCACACCCAGGCGAGCAGCCGCTGGTACTTGTCAAACAACGTCTTCCCGTCCGTCTCAAGCGCAATGCCGCCTTTTTGCAGGCGGGAGCAGGTGAACTGGCTCGCCTCTTTTCCATACGGCTCGACGTCGATCGTGCTTTCCGGCGTATCGATGAACAAAAAGCGCGTCGTATACACGCGGCCGTTGAGGCGAAATTTCGCCGTGTCGCCGTCAATGCACTCGACAAGTTCAGCTTGATACGTGCGCCCGAGCCGAATCGTCGCTTCGTCCTCGTTCCCGCCGAGCGCATGGCCGTCGAGGTCAATGCGGTCAGGGGTGAGGTTCCGCTTGCATCGTTCATTGCCGTTGTATTTCTGAATCAGTTCGACAAGTTCTTCTTTCGTTTTCGCCTGTTTCGCGAGCGCAGTCGGTTCATGCAGCAAGTACGTGCAGTCGCTGTTGCGGAAATGTCCGCCCAATTCATCCAGCTCGCCAGGATGGGCGGCCGCATAGATCGGAACTACCATCACCAAACAACAAACGATCATGATCATCATTCGCCTCATCACGATCCCCCTCGCCAACATGTGCCGTCAAGCCGCGCCGGCTCGTTTCAAAGCCTAAATGCCGAACGGACCTTTCCGCTTGCAATCGGCGATTTTCACCCTTTTTTCCTTCCTTTTCTTCTTCCGATTAGGCAAAAATCGCGATTTTCACGCTCTTGCATCATTTGCTGCGGCGTCAAAGAAAGTTTATCAAAAAAATGGAACGTTTATAAAGAACTTTCACGTTGAAAGGGAAGGAGAGGGAGCGAATGGGGAAATTGCTTTTGGATGACCAACCGTTAATCGTGTTGCCGCAACTCGCTGTGGCGATCGGGCTGAACGAAAGCATCATCGTGCAGCAGCTGCACTATTGGCTTGAAAAAAGCGAGCACATTCACGACGGCCATCGCTGGGTGTACAACACATACAGCGACTGGCATCAACAGTTTCCGTTCTGGTCGGAAAGCACCATCCGCCGAATGATCACCAAACTGGAAAAAATGGGCGTCATCGTTTCGGCCAACTTCAATCGTTCCAAAATCGACAAAACGAAATGGTACCGGATCGACTACAGCCAACTTGCCGAAGTCACGAAACATTTGGCGGGCGAAAAATGTGAACAGACGCTTGACGGCGCCGCTGCAACGGTGTCGCACAGCGCGGCGGCCGTTCGTGAGGATGTTTTGAGCCGTCAAGGCGGCGGGCGTCGCGCCCAAAATGGCGCCTCGAGCGCCCAACTTGAACAGACGACGGGCCAAATGGACCGTTCGTCCGCGCAACATGAGCCGTCCAGCTGGTCAGATGAGACGGTCGAAGCGCTCAATTTGACAAGACCAATACCAGAGACAACAACAGAGAGGACATCAGAGAGAAAACGAGAAGAGGAAGAAGACGCGCGCGTGCGCACGTACAAAGAGATTGTCCGTTTCTGTGAGCAAAACGGGTTTGGAGCCATCGGCGGGTATTTGCGGGAAAAAATCAATATGTGGGTGGGCGATACGTCGGAGGAATTGGTTTTAGAGGCGCTGAAACTCGCGGTGGAAAACGATGCAAAACGATGGGCGTACGTCGAAACGGTCTTGCGCGACTGGGCCGACAAAGGGTACCGCACCGTCGGCGAAGTGCGCGCCGCGCGGCTTGTGTTTCGGGAACAGCGGCTGAAACAACGATCCGCCCCTTCCCCATCCGACGGCGGCCGGCCGGTGCGAAAACCGATCCGCACCGAGATTGTGCCTGACTGGCTGAACATGGATTACAGCACGCCGGAAGACGACGACTTTGACGTCGAACAGGCGCGCCGCGAGCTCGAGGAGCGGTTGAAAACATACAAAACCGGCCCGAACGGGTGAGATCGATGGCCAGGGGGGCGGGGGAATCGGAGCACCGTTTGCGCATGCCTTCCTATTCGAGGGGGAGCCGTTTCCCGAACGCGCATCAGGCTTGCCCGCCTAGAACGTGAAACCCATTGCCTGGGCGTGCTGATCCCGCCGCGGGGAAAGGCGGAATGTCAAGAATTTGACGCCCCCTAAACGGCCCAAGCCTTGGTAGTGCCATAGCGCCGAAAGAAGTCTCTCGTTCAAAACGAAGTGGAAGCGGAAGGGAAGTTCGGCTGTCTGTTGCGCTTGTTGAGCGGTTTGGTTGTTCGAAACGGAGTGAAAGCCGGAGGGGAGTTCGGCTCGAATCGCACATCGCGGGGGCATAGGGATGGCCCGCCCCATTTCCTGTCAAAGACAGCCCGCGCCTTCCGCCTCCAGGCGCAGGCGGCGGGACAATGCCGCGGGGTGACGGTTCATGGCCGTTTCCTGAGATCAGAAAAACAAAAAACCCTTGCTGCGCAAGGGTTTGACGGATGGAGCATACCGGGCTCGAACCGGTGACCTTCGCGCTGCCAGCACGACGCTCTCCCAACTGAGCTAATGCCCCGAACGATATGGATCATCTGTCCATGTTCCATTATATATAGTTTGGCGGCTGTTTGCAATCTTTTTTCATCAGCCGCTTTCAATATCGACATGGACGACGGCGTCAATGGAGCGAATGGCGTAATAAATGTCGGCGGTCGAGCGCTTTTGGTCAATGACGGCTTTTAATTTCAGCAGATGCTCATTTTCCTCAACGTCTTTAATGCGGATCGTTTTAATATTGATGCGCTGCTGTTTTAAGTGGTCAATCACTTTGGCGATGTTTTTCGCATCATCGACTGTAATTTGCAGCATCACCTCTTTTTCGCGCAGTTGCTTCGGACCGAAAAAGTTGATTAAAAATGGAATGAGTTCGACGCTGACAATAAGCAGCGCCACACCGAACGCCGACTCCCAATAAAAGCCCGCGCCGACCGCCACGCCAATCCCTGCCGCCCCCCAAATGATCGCGGCGGTCGTCAGCCCGGTGATGCTGTCGTTGCCGCGGCGCAAAATGACGCCCGCTCCGAGGAACCCAACCCCGGATACGATTTGCGCGGCAAGGCGGAGCGGGTCCATTGTAATATGATCCCGGGACGGGAAAATGTACGCCGACTCGATTGAGACGATGGTCAACAAACAACTGGAAATGGAGATCACAAGACACGTTTTCAACCCGACCGGTTTTCGTTTCAATTCCCGTTCCAACCCGATAATGAGTCCAAGGATGGCGGAAATCCCTAATTTGAGGAACGGATCAAACATCAT
Organism: Geobacillus sp. BK01; assembly: GCF_052220245.1. Lineage (NCBI taxonomy): Bacteria > Bacillati > Bacillota > Bacilli > Caryophanales > Anoxybacillaceae > Geobacillus > Geobacillus sp. BK01. The sequence continues at coordinate 2,291 of NZ_JBQPTH010000008.1, read as the reverse complement.
TTTTTCTCACTCCGTTCGTGATATAATGGTTGAGAAAACGATAGGTAAGGAGATGGAAATATGAAGCCGCCAAGCACGGCGAAATCGTATGCTGCGTTATTGATCGGCGCGCTCGCGGTGTCGACATCGGCCATTTTCGTCAAATGGTCGGCGGCGCCGTCGGCCGTCATTGCGTTTTACCGGCTCTTTTTCGCGGTTGTCATCATGACGCCGTTTTTTCTTCGCCATATCCACGAACTGAAGCACATTTCCCGGCGTGACTGGTGGTTTTCGATTTGTTCCGGGGTGTTGCTTGCATTCCATTTTATTCTTTGGTTTGAGTCGCTTGACTATACATCGGTAGCGAGCTCGGTTGTGCTCGTGACGCTGCAGCCGCTGTTCGCTTTTGCGGGCGGAGCGCTCTTTTTCCGCGAGCGGTTGACGGCAGGCGCGCTCGCAAGCGCCGTTTTGGCGATTGCCGGAAGCGTCTTGATCAGCTGGGGCGATTTTCGCGTCAGCGGCGAAGCGCTCTATGGGGACATGTTGGCGTTGGTGGCGTGCGCGATGGTGACGGCGTACTGGCTGTTCGGCCAGGAAGTGCGCCAACGGTTGTCCCTCATGACGTATACGTATATCGTGTACAGCTTCAGTGCGGCTACGCTGTTTTTGTACGCCGTCTTGTCCCGGTTTTCGCTAACCGCCTACCAACCGGCCGACTGGCTTTGTTTTCTCGCCTTGGCGGTTGTCCCGACGTTGTTTGGCCACTCGGTGATGAACTGGGCCGTCAAATGGGTGAGCGCCTCGACGGTGTCGATGGCGATTTTGTTTGAACCGATTGGCGCGGCAGCTTTGGCATATTGGCTGCTCGATGAACCGATCCGCCTGTTTCAATGGATCGGTGGTATTTTTATTTTAACAGGAATCGGACTGTATTTGTGGGAGAAAAACGAAAAAGGGCCGCTAACGATACAAGAAAGCAGCGGACCCTAACGTCCCAGCGATCCATGGCAGGCGGCGAAGCGGCAGACGAAATTCATCGAAGTTGCGGGCGAATTGGGACAAATAAAGAAAATTCACCTGCGTAATGTGCGGCAGAAGGTAGGCGGACTTTGTCGCCCCCCGTTTTCGCCTTCGGTTGAGCGCAGCGATGATGCCGTCCGCTGTCTCGATGCCGATGCCATGTCCGTAAAACAAGCCATCGCCCAAGTAAATGGTGTTCTCTCCTTGCCATTGCGGTGTCAGCGGATCAACGTCCGGGTTTTTAAAATAAAGGCAGTCCCCAGGGAGAAAGTGTTCTCCCTTTTTCGTTTCGATGCCGAGGTCTTTGTCCGTATGCCAGTCATACAGAAGCAAATGGGCAAACAAACGATTGAACGCTGACACGTCAATCACCTCAAGCACCGCTTTATAAAAAACGATGACGATCGCCGTCGCGCACTCAAAAGCGTACAATTCGCTGTTGACAAAAATATCGTTAATGGCGTCAGACGGAAGAACGTCTGGCCGAAGCCGAAATCCTCCGCGCTCATCCCGCTCCCAAAACTGGCTGTTGCAGCGTGAAAAACGGAAAATGGCAAACCGCGCCCGGCTTTTCGCCAAGTCGACCGCCGCTTGGACGATGTGGCTGCGAAGTTTAATTTCAAACAGGAGCTGCTGTTCATTTTGGTACGTATATAGTTCGGGGGAAGACACAAGGGCGTGCAAAATGCGCTGTTCGCCGGGCGAAAGCGAGGACGAGTCGGCAACGTGAAAACCGGACGGAGATGACAAGATGCGAATCAACGCCAAGATGCCTCCTTCAAGAAAGTGGGGATCAAGTGAGCGATATATTATTGAAATGTATGCATCCGCCGCTGCGTGTATTCGTCTGTTTTAGGAAAACGAGTTGCCAAGGCGGCGGGCGGCGCATTCCCATCATGAATCGAACGAAAAATGGGGATGACAGCGATGTCGCAAAAAAAAATAAAAAAGGTATTGCATTTTTGTTTTTGAGGTGATATAGTAAATAACGTCGCTGCTCGGACGAACGGTTCGGACGCGACGGGCAAGAAAAAAACCGTTGACATCAAAAGGATGTTATGCTAATATAAAGAAGCTGCTTGCGAGAGACAAGTTAGTGTGGAAATGAAATCCCTTGTATCCAAGCAGTGCGATCGTTCCTTGAAAACTGAACGAAACGAAGCGTGAGCGTTTCGACACCTTCGGTGTCGACGCTAATGAAGCCAATCAACTTTCTTTTGGAGAGTTTGATCCTGGCTCAGGACGAACGCTGGCGGCGTGCCTAATACATGCAAGTCGAGCGGACCGGATCA